>NZ_CAWUDP010000140.1:0-20624 GCF_963920835.1 Scytonema sp. PCC 10023 | reverse complement strand
GAGTGAGGGGAAAACCTTAGCACTGGTGGGAGGGAATGTGTCAATTTCGGGTGGCGTTCTCAAGTCACCAGCAGGACGTATTGAAATCGGCAGTGTTGGCAGCAATGGAACCGTAAGTCTCGCGTCGATAGAACAAGGTTGGAAGCTGGGTTATGAAGGCACAAGCAGTTTTGCAGACATCGGGTTAACAGAGAAATCGTTTCTGGGTGCTACAGGAGATGGCGGTGGTGCGATCGCAATTACTGGTAGAAATATCAATATAACCTCTGAATCAATAGTACGAGCTGATACACTGGGCGACAGAAATGGGCAACAAATCAGCATTGTTGGCGATGCGATCGATCTCGATAGATCCAACATCGGCGCTAACAGCTTCAGTTCTGGCAATGGCGGACAAATAAAGCTGGAAGCCAACAACATTACGTTGAAGAATAACGGTGGTGGAGGAACTCAGGCAACAGCATCGGGAAGCGCGGGAGACATTACCGTCATAGCTAAGAATTCTTTTGTTGCCAGGGATTACGGTGGGCTAGGCAGCAAAACCTCTTCTACAGCTACAGGGAATGGCGGAGCAATAAACATTAAAGCTAATTCTTTTGAAGTTAATAATACTGGGCTAACCAGCAATAACTATGGTGCAGGTAATGGTGGAGTGATAAACGTTGAAGCTAATTCTTTTGTTCTTACCGGTGGAAGTGGGCTAACCAGCGATAACTATGGTGCAGGTAATGGCGGAGTGATAAACATTAAAGCTAATTCTTTTGAAGTTAGCGGTACAAGTAATCTAGCCAGCACTACCTCTGGTGCAGGTAATGGCGGAGTGATAAACGTTGAAGCTAATTCTTTTGAAGTTAGCGATAACAGTCAGCTAGCCAGCACTACCTCTGGTGCAGGGAAATCAGGAAACATCTCTATTAAAGCCACAGACTTTTTGACGGAGGGCAATGGAGCTATAAATGCTAACACTGAAGGTACAGGTGATGCTGGAACTATCACGATTGATGCCAACAAGGTGCAGATTGATGGAAGTATCAATACCAGTGCGTCTAATTCAGGTAAATCAGGCAACATATTTATTAATGCTACAGACTCTTTTACGGTGACTAATGGAGCTATAACTGCTAACAGTTCTGGTACAGGTGATGCTGGAACTCTCAGCTTGAATGGAGGCTCTTTTGTACTCAACAGTCCAAATATCAATGTTAATAGTTATGGCACAGGTAATGTTGGAACTATCAGCATTACTGCTAATAATTTGCAGATTAAAGATGGAATTCTCCAAAGTAATACGGATAATTTCAGTAAACCAGGAAACATCTCTATTCGTGCTACAGACTTTTTTAAGGTGAACAGCGCAGGTATAACTACTAACAGTAAAGGTACGGCTGATGCTGGAACTATCACGATTGATGCCAAAGATGTGCAGATTGAAGTTGGAGGTATCGAGAGCATTGCGTCTGGTTCGGGTAAATCAGGCGACATCTTTATTAATGCCAGAGACTCTTTTACGGTGACTAATGGAGCTATAACTGCTAACAGTTCTGGTACAGGTGATGCTGGAACTCTCAGGATTGATGCCAACAAGGTGCAGATTGATGGAAATATCAATAGCATTGCGTCTGGTTCGGGTAAATCAGGCAACATATTTATTAATGCCAGAGACTCTTTTGGGGTGACCAAAGCAAGTATAAATGCTAATAGTTCTGGTACAGGTGATGCTGGAACTATCAGCATCACTGCCAAGAATGGGCAGATTTCAAGCGCAGAGGTTAATAGCAATACACAGAGTACAGGTGATGCTGGAACTATCAGCATCACTGCCAAGAATGTGCAGATTGAAAGTGCGAAGATTCAAAGCAATACACAGAGTACAGGTAAAGCTGGAGAAATCAACTTTAATGTCGCAGACTCTTTTGATCTCAAGTCTGCAAGTATAAATACAAACACTAGTGGCGAGGTTAACGGTGGAAAAATCTACATTAGTGCAAAGAAATTGCGAATGCAAGATGATTCGAGTATTCGTAGCAATGCAAGCAATACAGGTAGGGGTGGAGATATTGACCTACAGATAGGAAACTTACTTTTGTTGCGTCGTCAGAGTTCCATTTCCACCACTGCAACTGGTACTGGCGATGGTGGCAACATAACCATCAATGTTCCCAATGGCTTTATTGTGACTGTCCCTAATGAAAACAGCGACATTACCGCTAATGCATTTAGTGGCGGTGGTGGCAACATCAAAATCACATCTTTAAGTAATTTTAACATTCAACAGCGTAGTCGAGAAGACTTTATCAGCCTGTTATTGAACCCTGAAAATTCACCAACCAACGATATTACAGCATTTTCCCAAACCGATCTGGCTTTAGACGGTCAGGTGACTATCAACACGCCAGATTTTGACCCCAGCAAAGGATTTGTGGAACTACCCACGCTGCTAGCAGAGATACGAGAGGTCATAGACACAAGCTGTGCTGCCTTTGCTGACGCAGAAGGTAATAAGTTTACTGTCACCGGACGTGGCGGGTTACCCCCCAGTCCCTACGAACCCCTCAGCACTGATGTTGTATGGACAGATACTCGCACTAGGGCTATCACAACACAGCCGCAAGGGAAAAAGGAACCTGCGGAGTTACCACAGTCTAAACCTGAAGCTATGAAAATTGTCCCTGCTACAGGTTGGGTGTTCAACGGCAAAGGGCAAGTTACCCTCATCTCCCATGCATCCAATCCTAATCGTATGGGGACGACTCCTGCTAGCTGCCCAAAACCGTGAAACAGCAGCAACAAAATCGTCTAGGATGTGATATCAAGTCCGGCTGAATACTTATCTGTCTTAAGAACCCCACCCCTGTAAAGCTACGCTTCACGTCCCCTCCCCGCTAGCGGGGAGGGGCGGCGCGGGGTGGGGTGCAGTTAACGTGGGAATCATAACTAATTAGCCGGACATGATATGATTGGCAGATTCTTGGTGGGAAATATAGCTGACTTTTCACGTCATGTGGAAAAACCAACGCGAAACCTAACCCCCCAGCCCCCCTTCCCTAAAAGGGAAGGGGGAGAATTTAAAGCCTCTCTCCTTGCAGGAGAGAGGTTTGGAGAGAGGTTTTCCAGATAAGAGTGAAAAGTAAGGAAATATAGCGATCGCCACTCGGAAGACGGTATCGATATCTTGTCTAAATCTTGTCTAACCCACGACTGCAAAGCATCAGCATTACTATCAACGCTGACGTTGGCTTGTCTTGGTTATCTGTGTTGTGTTATGTGTTGGTAATATTACTCTAATATTTCTAAGCGTTCTTCTGATGTCGCACTGAAATCACTGTATGCACATTACCGCGAGGTGTGAAATCTGCCTTAACGGTGACATCTAAGGGGTCACACGCGGCAACAAAATCATCTAGGATTTGATTAGCAGTTTCTTCGTGGGAAATATAGCGATCGCGATAGCTATTAATGTATAGTTTGAGCGCCTTCAATTCCACTACCCGCTCATCAGGGATGTAGCTAACGTGAATCGTGGCAAAGTCAGGATAGCCAGAAAACGGACATTTACAAGTAAATTCTGGCAAGGTAATGTTAATGTCGTATCGTCTTCCTACACGCGGATTGGGAAATGTGATCAGTTGTCCTTCCGCAATATTGCGTTCTCCATATTTCATTTCCATAGTCTTTAATCTTTAATTTTTATTGATTACGGATTATTTTAGTTGTTATTTCTTACAGTAATCCTAAACACTTTGTAAACAAAAACGTTTCTCTGTTAATCTTGGCGTTGTAGCCTTGAGAATGACGCACACGCTACGGGTGCAATTCGTCACCCGCTTTCAAACCAAAGCGCTTCCTTCTCCTGTTCCAGAGGCTACGCGTTCGCGCACTTCCTCCGCAGAAGCTTTAGTGGTTTTTTAAAAAAATGAGTTTAAAAAAATGAGTATTGATCATCTAAATGGGATTGCTGTAGTAGTTAGTTGTCAAAGTACCACTAACTACTCACACCAAACTCATAACTCTTCCTGCTCCCAGTCTGGGCAATTCTCATCTTCCCAACCGTAGGGATGCATACCGCAAACTAACAAATTCCCACTATATACTTGACCGTGGTAGTGACGACAACCGATACAGGCGGCATTTTTTTCCGGACAGGGTTCCACTGAATAAGGAAAACCCAGATCGACATCATCTATGATAACGTCTTCGAGTTCCCAGTAAACTTCCATAATTGGATCAGCGAGTTCTTGCAAATACTGCTCCAACTCAGTGGTGATGGTATTTTGTACTTGCTCGGTAATTTCTTCGGTTAACTCAAAAAATGAGTCTACCATTTCCGTCATCTCCAGGAAGAAGCTTTCCACTTCATCAGCCACTGTTTCTATCATGTCCCAAAACTCTTTTTGCCACTTTTCCATAAACCTGACGTCCTTATGAGTTATTTACTGGACGCTTAATGCTACATGGCTTGAAGCACTTTTGTACACCCTAAGCTTTATTTTTAAATAAAAATTTAACATTATGTGCAAATATTTTGGTAATCGACTCTGAGTGCTACTACCAGATCATTTCCAACTACTTATCGCGTTGCAACCTACGCAGTTCTTCCTGCATCTGTCTGACTTGATCCCGTAATTTATCCACATCCTCAGTGGGTGGGGTAACTTTTACGGTAGTTGGCTCTTCATCTTCTTCTATGATTTCGATGCGGCGCGGTTCAGAGGGAGGTGTTTTATGAGCTGTGACATCAGATGTCGGTGCTTGTTGGGCTTGCTTCATCATTTCTTCGACTAAGCGGCGGGCTTCGTCTGTCGTCATTTCGCCCCGTGCAACCATTTCATCTGCCAGCTTTTGGACTTGCGATCGCAGTTCGGTTATTGTCCCACCTGCTTTTTCTCCCGCGTAAGAAGCCAACCCAACACCAAGGTAAAAAGCTTTTTTTACAACATCTCCAAAACCGGGCATTGTCGCTCATGCGCTCCTAAAATGGGGCGACCCGGAGACTACGCCTGCTACAAGCATCCCGTATTGCTGCTACCTTCCGGTCCTGACAAAGTTTGGGCGTTGCTGCCGCGTAGATCCAGGTCTATAAACACAATAGCATTAAATTTTCTGACTGTGTATTATTCGACGACAATTTTCCACTCGTAAAGCTTATAGTTGACACAGCCGTTTTCTACCAATGGATCAAGAGCCACAATTGCTTCTGCTTCATCCATTGAGCTTGCTTCAAATAGCATCATGCCACCGCCTCTTTGCCCCCAGTACCCAGTTTTCGCTTTGTGTCCTTTAGCAATCAACTCCTGTACGTAAGCCTTATGGGCGCTTACGTTTTGGTCAAAGGTAGGCTTATCAACTATGCCTTCTTCTATCTTTACAAACCAGGGCATTGCTTGCGACCTCTCAAAACCATATCCTGTAATATTTTCAGGGCTATTGTCTGCTTTTTAAGCTACCTTACAAAAATGAATTGACCAATTGTTTGTTCCTACTGTTTATAAATGCTGCAATCACAGAAACTTTATTTTATAGCCCTCCTGCCTTCAAGGGAAATCCAAGACTACGCTAACCAAATTAAGCAATACTTTGCTGATCAGTATGGCAGTCGTCACGCACAAAAATCTCCACCGCACATCACCCTGCAACCGCCTTTTGAATGGGTAGATGCCGACGTACCAGCACTAGAAGAATGCCTTAAAGATTTCGCCAGTAGTCGAGAGTCGGTACCCATCACACTGAGTGGGTTCGCTGCCTTTGCTCCTCGCGTCATCTATATTGATGTAGTAAGAAGTCCACAATTGCTAGCTTTACACGCTGATTTGATGACACATCTGGAGAGCAACTTGGGAATTGTTGACAAAGTTGGTAAAACTCGTGCCTTTGCTCCCCACATGACGGTTGCGTTTAAAGATTTAACAAAGCAAAACTTTAAAGCGGCTTGGTCGGAATTTGAAAAGCGTCAGCTGTATTTTGAGTTTACTGCTTCTAACTTAACGCTGTTGCTGCACGATGGCAGGCGGTGGAATGTGAAAACTGAGTTTCCGTTTTTGTCTTTTGATGGTTTAAGTGGCTAGTTTGCAATCGTCAAAGTAGTCGCAATTGTGTATATTCTGGCATGGGTGTTAGGGACAAGAAGTTGTTCGTGGTGAATTGAGTTTGCACTCACTACGAATCACTATTCTGGAAATTTTCGCTCCCTCACCTCAGTACTGTAATCCTGGACAGCTTTGGTAATCGTCTCCCGCAAATTAGTATAAACTTTGGCAAATGGTGGTTGCTTTTCTGAAAGTGCAAGTACATCTGATGTCACTAATACTTGACCATCACAGTGGGGACCTGCACCTATGCCAATCGTGGGAATACTGACTTTTTGTGTAATATGTAATGCTAACTCAGGGGGTATATGCTCTAACACTATACAAAATGCACCCGCTTGTTCTAGGGCGATCGCCTCTTGTAATATCCTTTCCCCTGCTTCTTCTGTTTTCCCCTGTTGACGCAAACCCGTGTGATGTATAGATTGCGGTGTCAAACCCACATGACCCATCACCGGAATTCCTGCTTGCACCAAACGGGCAACGGTTTCTGCCATTGCTCTTGAGCCACCCTCTAACTTTACTGCTTGAGCGCCCGTTTCTTTAAGCACACGTCCCGCAGAGTGGATCGCTTGCTGAGGACTTTCTTGATACGTTAAAAATGGTAAATCTACGACCATTAATGCTCGCTTCACACCGCGACGCACTGCTTTGGCATGATGAAGCATTTCTTCTAAAGTAATTGGCAGTGTTGTTTCATACCCTAATACCACTGCCAGCGTATCTCCCACAAGGATTAAATCTACTCCAGCAGTATCTAAGATCTGAGCGATCGCATAATCCCAGGCAGTCAACGCCACAATTGGGCGTCCCTTTTGTTTCCATTCGATTAATTGTCGGGTTGTGACAGCCATTGTTTCACTCAAGAGTTAGGAGGGAATGGGGAAAGTGGGGGCGGTGGGGGGTGATACTGGAAAAAATACTTCCTCATCTTCCCCATCTTGTTTATTTGACGGTGCCAGTCAAAGCTAGATCAGGTTTTGTGCCTTAAATTTTGGGCATGAACCAAGCTAGACCTTCACTGGTACCAATCCATAACTTATTACCGAGCCTCAGAAGCAATGCTGAAAACACGGCTACAAGGAAGACTGGGAACTTGCTCTGAGCATTGCTTGAGTATATGGATTTAATCGTAGCAAACCCAGCATAGACCCAGACACTACCATCTTTAGCAATTCGTTATGGTTAGCCAATCTTCCCGACTCATTCCGTAAATGACCACCTCATCTCCAAAGATTTCCATCGTCCCTTCCAGTTTTTCCCCTAACTTCTCGGCAACTCGCCTTGAAGCATAATTTTCTGGACGTATCAAACTTATCACATGGGATTGCTGCAACTTGCCAAAAGCAAAATCCATTGCTGGTCTTGCTGCCTCTGTTGCAAAGCCACGTCGCCAATAAGCTTGCCGCAACGTCCAGCCAATCTCAAATCCGGGCCAGCCTTCCGATTGCCAGCAGCCAATCCGACCAATCATTTCACCGCTAGAACGTTCTTCAACCGCCCACATACCATATCCTCGTAGTTGCCAATGACCAAGCATTATTGCCATATGTCGCCAAGACTCAGGGCGGGATAGAGGTTTGCCTTCGGGGAGGTAGCGCATGACATCGGGGTCGCCGCACATCTCGGCGTAAGCATCAAAGTCTTCTTCACGGAATCCGCGTAGCAGCAGGCGTTGGGTTTCAATTTCAGGAATAAGCATTTTAGGAATGTTTCTGTTAGCTATAGAGGTGTAGACGAGTGAGGGAATTCTTTTCCCGTACACCTACAGGAGATACAGCGCTACGCCCCTACACTCTTACACCCCTAATTGAAAGCTCACTATTATTACATGCATTTTGTAAAGCTTTCTTAATAAAATGTTAAAAAGTTTCATTAATAACAAATTTAAATACAAAAGTTAAAAATATTCAAAGAATAACTTATGACATTCTTGATATATTGTGAAACAGGCTACAAAGAACGTGATGTGCGACTTGTGTCTTTCACTGATCAATCTGTGAATTTCCGTCAGTAGTTGCAGAAAAACAGCAACTTTTTGCAATAAGCAACCCCTAACAAACGATTTTTCCTTATCTGTCCCCCACATACAGGGGAGGAGTTTGAGGTGAGGGAAAGTTGCACAACACGTGATTTGTTAAATAAAAAGAGAAACTTCTTGGAAGGGAACTATGTCTTACGCTCAAACGAAGACTCAGACAAAAACAGGGTATCAAGCAGGGGTAAAAGATTATAGATTAACTTATTACACCCCAGATTACACACCCAAAGATACAGACATTTTAGCGGCATTCCGCGTTACACCCCAGCCAGGAGTTCCACCAGAAGAAGCAGGTGCTGCAGTAGCTGCTGAGTCTTCCACCGGTACTTGGACAACCGTATGGACGGACTTGCTCACCGACCTAGATCGCTACAAAGGTCGTTGCTATGACATCGAGCCAGTTCCCGGCGACGACAACCAATTCATTGCTTACGTTGCCTATCCTCTGGATCTGTTTGAAGAAGGCTCTGTCACCAATATGTTTACCTCAATTGTAGGTAACGTATTTGGTTTCAAAGCCCTGAAAGCACTGCGTTTGGAAGACTTGCGGATTCCTGTTGCTTACCTCAAGACATTCCAAGGACCTCCACACGGTATCCAAGTAGAGCGTGACAAACTGAACAAGTACGGTCGTCCTCTGTTGGGTTGTACGATTAAGCCCAAGTTGGGTCTGTCTGCTAAGAACTACGGACGCGCTGTATACGAGTGCTTGCGCGGTGGTCTAGACTTCACAAAAGACGACGAAAACATCAACTCTGCACCATTCCAACGCTGGCGCGATCGCTTCTTGTTTGTTGCAGACGCTATCCACAAATCACAAGCGGAAACTGGTGAAATCAAAGGTCACTACCTGAACGTCACCGCTCCTACCTGTGAAGAAATGCTGAAGCGGGCAGAGTTCGCTAAAGAACTCAAAATGCCCATCATCATGCACGACTACCTAACAGCAGGCTTCACCGCGAACACCACATTGGCTCGCTGGTGTCGTGACAACGGCATTCTGCTGCACATCCACCGCGCTATGCACGCCGTTATCGACCGTCAAAAGAACCACGGTATCCACTTCCGTGTTTTGGCTAAGGCGCTACGGATGTCTGGTGGTGACCACATCCACACCGGAACCGTAGTTGGTAAGCTCGAAGGTGAGCGCGGTATCACAATGGGCTTCGTTGACCTGCTGCGCGAAAACTATGTTGAGCAAGACAGATCTCGCGGTATCTACTTCACCCAAGACTGGGCTTCTATGCCTGGTGTGATGGCTGTAGCTTCCGGTGGTATCCACATTTGGCATATGCCAGCGCTGGTGGAAATCTTCGGCGATGACTCCGTGCTGCAATTCGGTGGTGGTACCCTCGGTCACCCTTGGGGTAACGCTCCTGGCGCTACCGCTAACCGCGTCGCTCTGGAAGCTTGTATCCAAGCTCGTAACGAAGGTCGCAACCTGGCTCGTGAAGGTAACGACGTTATCCGCGAAGCTGCTAAGTGGTCTCCTGAACTCGCTGCTGCTTGTGAACTGTGGAAGGAAATCAAGTTCGAGTTTGAAGCAGTCGATACCGTCTGAGAAAGATAGAAGATAGAAGAATGAAGATAGAAGTTATTCTTCATTCTTTTATCTTCACTCTTCATTCTTCAAGGGGCTGGGGTCAAGCATGGATATCAAGCAAATTGCGAAGGACACAGCCAAGACGCTGCAAAGTTACCTGACTTATCAGGCACTGAAAACGGTGTTGGCTCAAATTAGCGAAACAAATCCTCCCTTGGCACTTTGGCTACAGCGCTTTTCCGCTGACAAAATTCAGGACGGAGAAGCATATATTAGGCAACTGTTCCAAGAGAAACCCGAATTGGCTTTGCGGATCATGACTGTTAGAGAACACATCGCGGAACAAGTCATTGAATACTTACCCGAAATGGTTCGCACTGGCATTCAGCAAGGCAATATGGAACACCGTCGCCAGCATCTTGAGCGAATCACGCAAATAAATACATCAACTCCCAGTCCTGAACCAGAACAGCAAGCAACTTCAGATCCAAACATTCACCAACCTCGCCCTAAAAGGGACGAGGATTGACCAAACCAATTTGGACAACGTAAGCGGTGAATAGCCCAATTGAGCCTAGTCCTGGTACAGACTTCCGAATGCTTCCCTAGTTCGGATTTATCTCTAAGCCTGATTGGTCAGGCGTTGGGTAATGCCAAGCATCTTGGATTAGGTGGGCGAGGGGACTAATTACGGGGAAAGCTGGTTCCTGGGATTATATCCATTTAAAAACCAGCATTCAAATGTAAAGCCGTGCTTCTAGCACGGGGTTTCAGACCCATAATTTTCGATGAACAGTTAACAGTTAACAGTTAACAAACGATAACTGATAACTGATAACTGATATCAACCACAACCCATTATCATTACTTATGCAAACCCTACCAAAAGAGCGTCGCTACGAAACCCTTTCCTACTTGCCTCCCCTCAGTGATGCTCAGATTGCCAAGCAAATCCAGTACATTCTGAACCAAGGTTACATTCCGGCGATTGAGTTTAACGAGAATTCGGAGCCGACAGTATATTACTGGACTCTGTGGAAACTGCCTTTGTTTAATGCAAGATCTACTCAAGAAGTAGTAAACGAAGTTCAAGCTTGCCGTTCTCAGTACGGCAACAACTTTATCCGCGTGGTGGGTTTTGACAACATCAAGCAGTGCCAAGTTCTCAGCTTTATCGTTCACAAGCCCAATAGCAGCAGATACTAAAGCTGATAAGTTGGAATTCATTGTGATAAACCTGTAAGTAATTTTTCTATCCCCCAATAAGAGAGGTAAGTTTATCTACCTCTCTTTTTTACTCTTAAAAGGTGTGAGGTATTTTAGCGTTCTTGGTAATAGAACAGATAGAAAAGAAAGTTTTATGAATGTAGCACATCTACCAGAAGTAAGAATCTGTTTTGTTGGCGACTCTTTTGTCAACGGGACTGGTGATCCTGAGTGCCTTGGGTGGACAGGAAGAATATGTGTTAATGCGAATAAAAAAGGCTATGACATTACCTACTATAATTTAGGAATTAGGCGGAATACGAGTACTGATATAGCAAATCGTTGGTTACAAGAAGTATCACTTCGGCTACCTAAAGAATACGACGGCAGAATTGTGTTTTCTTTTGGACTGAATGACACAACAGTGGAAAACGGTAAAACTCGTGTTGAATTTACAAAATCAATCGAAAATACCTACAAAATTTTAAATGAAGCTAAACAGTTATATCCTGTTTTGATGGTTGGTCCAGCGCCGTATGCGGATACCGAAGATAATCAGAGAAAGCAAAGAACGACCGATTTATCTAAACAGTTTGCTCATGTGTGTCATGAATTGAATGTGCCTTATTTAGATGTTTTTCCGATATTGTCCAAGTCAAAGATTTGGATAGATGAGGCAAAAGCTAATGATGGTGCTCATCCCAGATCAGGAGGCTATGCAGAATTTGCCCAAATCGTGGAAAATTGGGACGCCTGGTTAAATTGGTTTAAATAATAAACGCATTCTGGAAAAAAGTCCATAGACAAAGTCGCGGCTGCTTTTGAGAGTTTTGTTTGATTACTTTGTCAAGATAATTCAAAATTTCCGCGAAAAACCGAGAAGAAAACTTTTTATCAGCTTGAAACTGGAGTTCAGCAAAGTATAGGGGGAGTTCAGGTGCATCCGCCGCTGGGAGGAAAACGCCATCAATTCTAAAGGCGAGCTGTTTGATTTCAACAGATGAAAATTGATAGGTATCAGCTAAGTGAGGTAATTGGTTGATGAGTTCAAAAAAAAACACTAGGGAAGCTTTGGAAAAGGCGATAAAAGATGCTGTCGGTTTTCACTCTCGGTGGAGTTTTTATTTCATAATATACCTTACAGACAAGCGATCGCCCGCAAGGGCGGTATCGTCCCTTTCATCAAGTTAGGACTACCATAAAATCTGTTCTTTGCCTTTCTAGTCTTGCCTCTACTTATGATAGAGAATCAAATATGTAGTTCAAATCACATAACCCAGTCCAATGATTTAGATAAAAAGAAAAAATTGCTTTTCAATCAAAATCAATGAAAAATAGTAGCCATAAAAAATTAATATTATTTTAAGCAAATTAACTTATCCTTAAATTGGTATCAATTTTCGGTTGGCAACAGTCACTAATCCCTATCAGGGCTTGAAATTATCTGTAAAGATTCATGAGTTACTATATTTCTCCTCGCTTTTTAGATAAACTTGCGGTTCACATCACTAAAAACTACCTTGACCTTCCTGGTGTCCGAGTCCCCTTAATTTTGGGTATTCACGGACGCAAAGGCGAGGGCAAGTCTTTTCAATGTGAGTTAGTCTTCGAGAGAATGGGTATCGAAGTAACTCACATCTCTGGCGGCGAACTGGAAAGTCCAGATGCTGGAGATCCAGCACGTTTGATTCGTCTGCGCTATCGAGAAACAGCGGAACTCATCCGCGTGCGCGGCAGAATGTGCGTGATCATGATTAACGATTTGGATGCAGGCGCTGGACGCTTTGATGAAGGCACTCAGTACACGGTCAATACTCAGTTGGTGAATGCCACACTGATGAATATTGCTGATAACCCCACCGATGTTCAACTTCCCGGTAGTTACGACGCAACGCCTTTACATCGTGTACCGATTATTGTGACAGGCAATGATTTCTCCACCCTGTATGCGCCATTAATTCGGGATGGTCGGATGGAGAAATTTTACTGGGAACCAGACCGCGATGACAAGGTGGGAATTGTCGGCGGGATTTTTGAACCAGATGGACTGTCACGCCGGGAAATTGAACAGTTAGTTGATACTTTCTCCCATCAATCAATAGACTTTTTCAGCGCTTTGCGTTCCCAAATTTACGACGAACAAATTCGTCACTTTATACATGAAATAGGAATTGAGCGCATATCCCAGCGTGTGGTTAACAGCACCGAAGGACCGCCGCAATTTAGAAAGCCTAATTTCAGCTTGTCTCACTTAATTGAGATGGGTAACTTGATGGTTGGTGAACAAAAACGGGTAGAAAATTCCCAATTGGTTGATGAGTACAATCGGTTGAATAGAGGCGGAAATTATCAACCTGCACCCCCACCACCTGCTCCTGCACCAGTACCCAATCAATTAACCAATAGCTCAAAGCCATTGGAAAGAGCCAATGGACACCAAAAACAGCAGCTATCAGATACCCATTTAACTCTGGAGACACAAGAACAGATACGTGAAATTTTGTCACAGGGTTACAAAATAGCCATTGAACATGTAGACGAACGACGCTTCCGCACAGGTTCTTGGCAAAGTTGCCCGATTGGTACAATTGATGGCAAATCAGATGCAATATCGGCTTTGGAATCTTGTTTAACAGAGTACAGCGATGAGTATGTGCGCTTGGTAGGAATAGATCCAAAGGCGAAGCGGCGGGTGGTAGAAAAGATTATTCAACGCCCGAATGGGAAAGTTGCTAGTCACTAAAGTCCTGAGTTTAGAGTGCTGAGTACTGAGTAATTTTTACCTAAAACAGCAATTCATCTCACGTTTGACCCAATAGGGCAGCGTGAGATGAATTGCGCGTGAGTTGACGACAGTCCTCTGACCAATGCCGGAAGGCGAGGGAAGAGGACAGGTCGGAAACGAACAGTTTTTGCCAACTTCCCTTAATCTTAAATTGTTCTGTTATCATGAATATATGAACACGGTAAGGTCGATGCCATGTATAGAGCAGTTAAAGTTAGAATTTATCCAACTGACGAGCAGGAATCATATCTAGCTCAATGTTTCGGCAATACTCGATGGTTGTGGAATTATATGCTAAATGCCACAACCACAGCGTATAAAGAAACGGGCAAGGGTCTTTCTAAAGCTGCAATGGACAAGTTGTTGCCAGGGTTAAAGAAGGAATACGAATGGTTAGGGCTTGCCTACAGTCAAGTGTTGCAACGAGTAACCTTCAATCTTTCAAGTGCGTTTGTTAATTTCTTTGAGGGACGTGCTAAATACCCAAACTTTAAATCTAAACATGGTAAGCAAGCGATTCAATATCCTCAAAACGTAAAGTTAATGCCAGGGGATTGTGTGATTAAGTTCCCTGGGTTATTGGGGATGGTTAAAGCCGTATTTCATAGAGAACACAGTAACGCAAAATTCACAACTGTAACCATATCAAAAAATGCTGATGGTAGATACTACGCTTCTATTCTTTTTAACCAAGAGTCTGAACCAATAGTTTCAATTAATGAAGCTATCGGAGTTGACCTTGGCTTGAAGAATTTTGCTGTAACTTCTAACGGGTCAAAGTATGACTTACCTAAGAAGAGATTGGCTAAGTTAGAGAAAAACAGAAAGCGCAAACAAAAGAAATTATCCAGAAAAACCGATAAGACCTCTAATAAACGTCAAAAGGCTAAACATTTAGTTGCAAAAGTATCTAGCAAAATAACTAGAGTCAGAGAGGACTTTCTACACAAGCTATCTCGCAAAATAGCATACGAAAACCAAGTGATTTGTGTGGAAAATTTGGCAGTTAAGAATATGGTTAAAAATCCTAATCTGGCAAAATCAATAAGTGACCAAGGTTGGGGAATATTTTTAACCATGCTTAAATACAAAGCTGAGAAATTTGGGCATACTTATCAAGAAATAGGTCGGTTTTTCCCATCGTCTCAACTGTGTAGCGAGACTCTGCTACCAATCCCAATGCTACAAAATGGATATGATTCATTGGGTGTAAGGTTTGTAGATTGTCCACACTGCCTGCATCAGCATGATAGAGACATCAACGCTGCAATTAATATTAGAAATGAAGGATTGCGATTATGGGCGTTAGGAACTAGCGCTTCTGCCCACCGAGGGGATGTAAGACCAAAGTCTTCTGGACGTAAAAAATCCACCAAGTCTGAGGCAATCCCCAATGAATTGGGAAACCTACACTCACCCCTGGGGGGAGTGTAGGTAGTTCACTCAGCACTGTTTTGGTGAAAACTAATCTGGTAGCACAATCTTTGCAGCAGTTTCTTCTGAGACTCGCTCGATGTCAAAATTCTCAATATTGCCTTCAAAGCGATTGAAGATAATTCGGATTTCGTCGTAGCCGATCGCGGTAGATGCTCCTCTTGGTGTACTACACTTAACCCGCATCAGGGTTTGGAAACCACCAAATTCTTCGTTGATATAAAAGCGTCTAGTGCAATCAAAACCAACAAAGTTTTCTAATGCTACTTGATTCAGCGCAGCTACACCCAGCCGACTGTTAATCAGTGATTTAATTTCTTTTATCTCCTCTACTTCTGTCATCCGCCGCCATCTAGTTACTGGCTGTTTCTTCAGTAGTTCATTCAATTTAGACCATGTTGTAGGACCAACAATTCCATCAGCAACAAGCCCTTGCGCCTGCTGAAATTTAATCACAGCTGCTTTGGTTTGTGGTCCAAAAATACCATCAGCAGCACTAGAGTAAAAATTGAGTTTTTTCAATGCTTCTTGTAGCTTGGTGACTTCTGCTCCTCCTGAGCCTTCTTTAAGAATCACGGAAGTTGTAGTCATGATACTTTCCTTTGTTAAAGTTGTTTGTAGTGAGGACTTTACTCCTGACGAAAAATGAGGACTAAAGTTCTCACTACGAACTTATGAAAACAAATTGATAAAGAAAATCTTAAAGAATACCATTTCTCTATAAAGTTAAGCTTAATTCCACCCCCCTGTAGTCCCCCCGATGCCTTGGGGGGACGCCGTAGGCGGGGGGTAATTATAAGCGCATTGTTACAGAGAGTTGGTATAAGTAGGTGCGTAACACTTAGTCAACGCACCATAATAAAAGTGAAGCTTAGTCTTCACCCATCAAATGTACAATCTCTTTTTATGGCACTATCCTATTAGCAGGCTTCTTCAGAAAAAATTTGTGCAATTCGCTGATCTTCTGGAATATCATGGGTAATCAGAGTGTATAAAGACGCCCAAGTCAGTGGTCCCATCACTCCATCAGCCTTAAGACCCCTAGCCTTTTGAAAATCTGCAACCACCGCTTTAGTCTTCGGTCCAAAATTGCCATCAATCTTAACTTCTTTGTAGTAGTTGCTTAAAAGTTCCTGCAAGTCTCGGACTTCATCTCCTTTTGAGCCTTCTTGTAGAGTCTTTTTCTGTGATACCCACACTGCATTGTCTAATGCGATCGCCGTTCTTGGTCCGACAACGCCATCAGCAGTCAGCTTGTTATTCTGCTGAAACTTGATCACAGCAGCTTTTGTTTGCGAACCAAAAATACCATCAGTTGCACCTGAATATAGCTTGAGTGTTTTTAAGAATCCTTGTATGACGGTAACTGGATATCCGCTTGACCCTTCTTTAAGAGGGAGGATAGAAGTCGTGGTAGTCATGATATTCTCCTTTTAAAACTTTTTACAGAATTTTGCAATTCAATCAACACTAACGGTCAACTAGCCGCCTATACCCTCTAAATTACCTAAAGCCTTCAAAGTAGCTGTTCCCACAATCCCATCACCCTGAAGACCGTGATTGCGCTGAAACTGAACCACAGCTGCTTTGGTTTTCGGTCCGAAAATACCGTCAAGAGAACCAGAATAAAACCCTTGTCTGTTTAAGACGTATTGCAAGTTTATAACTTGTTGTCCCGTTGAACCTTCCTTGAGAATTAGGGTGCTACTCATGATATTGTCCTGTGTAACTCGTGTTCGGTCTAATTGAAAATGAACTGATGAGACAATGCACCTACAATAACAAGGGCATGGGAAACGCAGCCGCTTGGTCGCTACACATCCGGATATACGCGTTGTTTGTGAGTTAGCAAGGTATCAATGCGCTGTTGCACAAATAAGGTGCATAGGCAGCAATGAACTCAACAACGCTTGCCCAATGTATAAATTTATTTTGTATTAAAAGTTCAATTGTGACTACCGTAGTTTAGAAAATTACAATAAAATTTAACGTTGTTTTGCCATCATTTTCTCAAAACCCTATCTTGGTAAAGATTTAAGGATTTCTGCTGTTGAAAAAATCAGCTACAAAGAGTAGTGATTTTCCATAATTTTGGTAAATTTGTTATCTTCGGAATTCCAAAAACATTCTTAAGCTTATAGTAAATATGTATTTGTTTTATTAAAAATTAGTAAAAATACTGAAGATGGTATTGATATATGTGTGTGATGGTTGGTGTACAGTGACTATGATTTGTCATTGGTGACAGATTAGTGCCGTCGTAAAAAATGGTTGTCATCAAAAAGCAGAGTGTGGTTGAAAGCTAGGGGAGATGCTCCTAACTCCTGTTTCTCATGTGTCTCAAGGGCATTGAGTCGAGAACTCTGCATACAAAGCAAATAGAGGCTCTTAAAGCTTATCCTATATAGATTTCAGCTTTTTACTTCTCTGTTTTAACCAAACAGGGGAAGAGATATTCCTGCGATTGCCTCCCTTCTGCCCCTTGGGCAATCGCCTCCCTTCTGGCACCTGTGCGATCGCACATCCTCATATCCGCGTTGATTCGGAGACTTACGCCTAGAGACAGCAGGCTCACTTTTTTCCGTTTTACCAACTTTCGATGATTGGGGATTGGGTAAGGTATGAGCGTGCAGACATACGACGAAACTAGACGGAACAAGAGTTAGCGTTACCATCAGTATGCCTGATTCTCATCGTTTTACCAGCTTTATGTTAAAAGTTGGTATTTACAAAATATTTTTAAGGGCGTTTATTTTAATTACTTTCATAGCTGCGGGTTATTTTTGACAAGCTTGCGCTCGTAAGCCGTCGAAAATAACCCGTATAAAGCGTACGTTCCACGAAAATGCCCCTTTCTTTCATAAATATTCTGGAATGCATGATATTTTTATTGAAGAACTAGTATGTGCATCTAACTAGTACTCTGACACAGAAACTATGAGGAGTTCGTAGTAACAACGAAGAGTGCTTTGGAAAAAGCTCAAGCCGTTACTACAAGCTTTCAAGGTTGGTGTGACAGATTACTAGGTATGGGAAAATTTTTCCATACCTTATAGCATGGTACAATCCCTTTGCTCAGTACTGCCTAAGTTTCGGCAACTACATAAGTCAACTAGAAATTCACCTATAAAAAGAAGTAAAAGTTTAGCTTCGGCTAAGTTTTTACAGCACTTTGCATCTAAATGAAGTACACCCCGAACCAACCCTCGCCAAAGCATCGGGAAGGGTGCTTGATGTGCGCGGGTGGGGTATGTTTGTACTTCACAAAAAGTGCAATCTGTTGTGTGTGCAACGATATTTTCATGCCGCATATTAAAGTCAACCTTAGCACCCGATATAAGGTATTTTAAGAGTAATAACACGCATATCAAAACAATTCTGATTCTGGCTGCCAATCCCACAAATACCTCTCGGTTACGACTGGATGAGGAAGTACGGGAAATACATACGGCGCTACAACGTGCCAAAAATCGCTCCTTATTTGAAATCGTTACTAGGTGGGCGACACGAGTTGAAGACCTGCATCGTGCGCTGTTAGAATACCAGCCGACTATCGTTCACTTTTGTGGGCATGGTGATGGTAACAATGGCTTAGCTTTGGAAAATAATTTTGGACAAGTACAACTGGTCAGTACACAAGCCCTGGCTAGGTTATTCGGGTTGTATCAAGACACGATTTCGTGTGTTTTCCTCAATGCTTGCTATTCAAAAGACCAAGCAGAAGCAATTCATCAACATATTGATTATGTTGTGGGTATGAATCGGGCGATTGGGGATGTCGCCGCGATTAAATTTGCTACTGGATTTTATGATGCGTTGGGTGCTGGTCTCCTTATAGAGGAATGTTTTGCAGTTGGTTGTACTTTGCTTGATTTACAAGGAATTCCAGAGGACTTAACACCTGTCCTCAAAGCAAGACGGCGTCGAAATCAAAGAGAAATCACAACAAATTTACAGAACGTAATACCCGGAAAATCTTTTAAGGATGATTCTATGGGTGATGATTACAAGG
The DNA here is from genome assembly GCF_963920835.1 of Scytonema sp. PCC 10023. Classification (NCBI taxonomy): domain Bacteria; kingdom Bacillati; phylum Cyanobacteriota; class Cyanophyceae; order Nostocales; family Scytonemataceae; genus Scytonema; species Scytonema sp. PCC 10023. The sequence goes on along the minus strand of NZ_CAWUDP010000140.1, from coordinate 1,520 downwards.
TTGGACAAAACCGCTCTGTTTCTATCGGGGGTAATGTCACAGGTAGCGCCATTCTTTCAGGCGATCGCAACGTTGCCAATATACAATTTCAGCCAGTAAGTTTACCTGCGCCTGAAAGTGTTGATATTCGGGCGGAACTAAATGCGCTGCATGAAGCAATCGCATTGCTGGAAAGTCCGGATCGTCGCAAAATTGAGAATGCCTTTGCTGATGCCCAAGAAGAGGTAAACAAGCCCAAGCCGGATAAAGATGAGGTGGGGAAGGCATTCTTACGAGCGTTTGATTATGCCAAGAGGGCTGAGGGATTTGCTTTTATAGTTGAAAAACTTAAACCTCACCTAACCAAAACAACAGCTTGGTTAGGAAAGAACTGGCATAAGCTACTGAGTATCGTTGGTTTGGGAATTTAACAAGAGTGCATTGATATAGAGGCAAAATCGATGAGTAGCAGCACTTTGAGGGGAGAGGATCGCAGCATTAGGATTGAAAAGGATGCTATCAGCAGTGCGATTATTTCTGGAGATGGCAATAAAGTTGTTATCTACCAGTACCAACAAGAGCGTCAACTAAACGAAGAGAAAGTTTCTACCATAGGAGAAATAGGTCCCAATCCTTACAAAGGGTTACTTGCCTTTCTTGAGGTTGACGGCGATCGCTATTTTGGGCGAGAAAAACAAATCGAAAAACTGTGGAACCTGTTTCGCACTCTTCACGAAAACACAACTCAAACAGAAGCGCCATTACGTTTGCTGCCAATTTTGGGACCATCAGGTTCTGGTAAATCTTCCCTGGCGTGTGCAGGTTTAATTCCTGAACTCGCCCGTCGTCCTCTACCGGGTAAAAGTCAAGCAAGTCGCTACATTCAGAGGTCATCAGGGTAACGTAAAGTCAGTAGCAATCAGCACGGACAGGCGAACAATTGTCAGTGGTGGTGAAGATGGCACAGTGCGGTTGTGGGATAGCAAGGGCAAGCAAGTTGCTACATTCAGAGGTCATCAGGGCTCCGTAAATTCAGTAGCAATAAGCACGGAAAAGCAGACAATTGTCAGTGGTGGTGATGATGGCACAGTGCGGTTGTGGGATAGCAAGGGCAAGCAAGTCGCTACCTTCAGAGGTCATCATGGTTACGCGTTGTAAGTAGCGATAAGCACAAATAAACAGACAATTGTCAGTGGTGGTAATGATGGCACAGTGCGGTTGTGGGATAGCAAGGGCAAGCAAGTCACTACCTTCAGAGGTCATCAGGATTACGTAAATTTAGTAGTAATAAGCACGGACAGGCGAACAATTGTCAGTGGTAGTTATGATGGCACAGTGCGGTTGTGGGATAGCAAGGGCAAGCAAGTCGCTACATTCAGAGGTCATCAGGATCGCGTCTCTTCAGTAGCAATCAGCACGGACAGGCGAACAATTGTCAGTGGTGGTGATGATGGCACAGTGCGGTTGTGGGATAGCAAGGGCAAGCAAGTTGCTACATTCAGAGGTCATCAGGGCTCCGTAAATTCAGTAGCAATAAGCAC
>NZ_CAWUDP010000139.1:0-21090 GCF_963920835.1 Scytonema sp. PCC 10023 | reverse complement strand
TTACGGCGTCTAGTTTCTAAGCAACGAATCGCACCAGCAAGGACCATCCCGCCCAAATTCTGTGATTCCGGAACGGAAGTCGAGGGAGTGGCAGATGGGGCACTAAACCCATATTTGGCAAGAACTTTTTGTCCAGATGGTGAAAGGATATACTCAGCAAGCTTTGTACCGTTGGAACTGGCATCTTTGAGTACGGTCAGTCCATAATCAGCTTTGACTGCTAGGTTTTGAGGCAATTCTATTAATTGCAGGTCGGGTGACTCTTGGAGAGCTGATTGTCCACTCGTGTAATAAGCCAAAAAGATATCTGCCTGCTGAGTCTCTTTAAGAAAGTACACTAAGCTATTTTTTCCGCCTGGAACTGGTGGAGAAGAGGGTCCACCTACCAACCGCAAGGCTTTTGCATCCAATGTTTGGAAGCTACCTGGTCTTAGCTCATTGGCTTTGCGAAATATCTCCTGTGCGTAGTCCCCGGAAGGATCTGAGATGGGTGTTGAAGTACCCAATTTGATTTGTGGATCTAGCAACACATCTAAAAGATTGTCCGACGTGACAGACAAACCCGGTCTTACAATGGCAGTCATGCGATTGCTGGTAAAGTTGACCACAGATCCACTCAAACCTTGCTGATACAATTTGAGAGGATTTCCTATATCTGCACTCGCAAAGACATCAGTCTTCTCGCCATTTTCTAAGCGTTCTCGCAATGACCCAGAAGGACCAAATTCCCTGTTCACGGTAATGCCGTATTCCTGGGTGAAAGCGTCAGCGACTTCAGACAAACTACCCCTCAAACTGCCAGCACCATACAAGGTTACCTTTGGCGGTTCAGACTGAGTCTGATCGACAGCGAAAACCCTAGATGTCAGCGTGACACCGGAAATACAGGTAATCAGCGAGACGGCAAGCAAATATTTTCTCATCAGAAAAATTGGGTCTGAAACCCCGTCCTTCAGCGAAGCGTAGGACGGCTTTTTATAAACTAACAAGCAACAATTAAACCAGTAGAACGCCGAATTAAAGTTACTTTGCTAGACGCTATCTGCCCTAACCGTTTCCAGTTAGCATCGCTAACAGATATTTGTTTTTCGGTATCACCACTGACGAAGCCGATTCCTTTCGGGGAATTAACGCGCGTCACCTTTTCGCAAGCCATGACGTGTTGTAGAGCCTCCATATTTGCGCCGGACTCCACCCCTAGCTGGAACCATCAAATGTAGTTGACGGCGGCTGTAGGGAGGACGACGAATAACGAAGAACGAAGCGGGGGTGATAGTAACCGAGCCAAACCAATTTGCCCCGTCCATATTGGCTGTGTGGTATTTGCGATACTCAACAAAGCTCGTTGCCGCAATAGCAACGCTGTCTACTGCGTGAGTGTTAAACTCTGCCTTTGACTTATCTACCTTATTTTTGGTCAATCCAAGATGGCTGCGAGTAAGAGAAGTTTGATAACCCTCGATTTTAACTACGGGCGCAAACTGCCCTAACTGCTTCAGCATCCAAACTTGACCAACCATCACAGGCGAGAAACCTTTACCACTTCTTGCTTTTTTGCGCCCGCTGCTTTTATCTACATCTGCTCGAACGTATTCGTACCTGATTTCTATGACTGGGTAGATTTTGCACAGTTCGGATACAATTCTGAGTTCTAGCTGACGGTTAGCACGAATCGAAGGCGCAAGCTTGCCTTGCCGACGATTTGCAAACCGTTTCTGACGGTGAGCGCGTTTGGAAAACTCAATCTTGCGATTGATTCGTCTTCCTCTACGCCCTCGCCGCATTAATCGGCGATTGTCCATCCGGTCGCGCACTGTTTGAAATGGCAAAACCAGGTGAGCCGTATAGAGCGTGAACTTGGCGGATACAACGCCAATCCCTGAATATTTTTTACCAGGGTCAATCCCAATAACAATATCCTGGGTGGCGTAGCCTGATGGCACAATAGTCAGTTGCACGTAAAATTGACCGCAATCCGACCAGCGTTTAACAGCTTTACCCGATTGAATCCACTTCCTTGCCCGTGCTGGTGTAGTGGGCATGAGTGGCTGACGGTTGGAATCGACAACTGGAATTCGCATTCAGTGGTATAACCCAATGACTTGTTGAGAGTCCCTTCGCCCAACTCAACTAGAATGTCTTGGCTTAACCCAACGCCTGAACCAATCAGGCTTAGAGTGAATCCGAACTAGGGAAGTATTCGGAAGTCTGTACCAAGTTGAGTCTCAATGGGCTATTCAACGCTTACGTTGTCCCAATTGGTTCGGACAATCCTCGTCCCTTTCAGGGCGAGGTTGTTGAAATTGTTTTAGATGAACCTTTTTGAGCGTTAAGTATCGGTATACAGTAGGAAAATTGCTATCACTTCCGTGCCTCTCTACGCTTGTTTAAGCTTTTGTTGTCTCCATCAATTTCTCCGGGAAAGCCCTGATGTACATCTAGGTTTTTGTATGTTGTCATAACATACCAGCTATGTTGGTAAAAATCAAGTCAACTATGTTTAAGCTTTGCAGAGAATAAGACTAATTTGAGCAGTAGAATTGTTTATTTGGTATTGATGAGTAGGTACCAGCCTGCAAGCTTACTCCTCGCCGCGATCGCCCCAAGGGATAAGCACTTGTGCCATCGCCCCCACCGGCGGGGCTTTGCCCATCGCCCCAACGGATAGCACTTCACTTGCGCCATCGCCCCCACCGGCGGGGCTCTTGGGAAAGCGGACACGCACTCAAAGAACGCCCATCGCCTCGCTATTGCTCCATAGAATCTAGCAAATCTGCTATTTCGTCTGGTTGGAACCACACTAAGCCAAGTTTTTTCAAGTCTTCTGTGTAATAGAAGCTGATTCCACAGATATCTACAATTCTGGCTTCTAGGGCGAGAGTAATATCATCTATACACTCATCGATTCGACATATAGGTTGATCAAAGTTGGCGATATGAGCAATCAATTGAATTCTGTCTGCAGAAAAACCGTCAACTGCAGCAGACAACAGTAGAAGAGGAAAACTTCTTTCTAGCCAAGGGTTGCGTTTAATCAGACCTTTAAGAAGGTAAATAAAATAAGCTGCAATCTGATGATTTGTCATTTCACCAGATTGAACTCTGCGACGTGAAATTGCAAGCAGGTTAGAGAAGAACGGTACTCGCAACTGCTTGTGTAACAATCGATAGGGATTTTTCAAGCTCTGTGGAGCTCTACAGTACAAGTGCGGATTTTCTAGTTGATATTTTGCCAAGACTTGCCGTGCTAGCCGGGAAAGATACATTTTGTCGCCATCACAGCTAAAATCAGCGCCGAGTTTGCAATTATTTTGCATCAGGATTTGTACTGCCCAAATCAAGCTTTGCTGTTCTAATTCCTTAACAACTTGTTGTGCATCAATATCAGGGGTATTTGTCCGAATGAACCACAAGACAGACTCTTTATACAACTGGTGTGAGGTTTCACAAGCCACATATCCGACTGACTCATTGGAGCGTAAAACCTCTAGCCATTCAGCCATTAATTGGTATAAGACAGCCTTGTTATGAGTTTGAATTGCCTTGACCAACTGCCAAACAGCAGCTTGTTCTTGTGTGGTCCATCTTTGTGGCATACTAATTTCATCCTCTGAATGCAGCCAGTGTTTCGTTTTGGAATTGCAAGCGCTTAAAGACTACTGTGTAGCATAAGAAGAATCACTGTCTTTGTAGTTAGTTGTACATTACCAATTAAGTTGGTATAAATGTGATCCTGTAAGGATTTCGGAAAAATTCAAAAGTTAAAAAAATCAATTTTTAAGATCATTTCACAACACTTCATCGTATTTTCCGCGAGATACCCCTGGTGAGCGCGAAGCAACCTGGGGAGGGTATGCTGTGTCAAACCGACTCTCAAGGGCGGGAGAAGGTTTGACAAAGTCCTTTGTTGACAGCACGATTAATCCGGTGCTTCGCTGTATCAATCGGACTTTCTTTACAGTGAATTGCCCTAAGCGTTTCCAGGACGCATCACTTACAGAAACTTGTTTGTCGGTGTCACCACTCACCCAACCGCGATAAGTTTTTGCACCTTGTGTTGCTTCAACGTAGTCACCTTTACGAAATCCATGTCGGGTGACCGTGCCACCATATCTACGTCGGACACCGCCCTTTGCTGGAACCATTAAGTGAAGTTGGCGACGTGAAACTGGAGGACGTTTGACAATAACAAATTGGGACGGAGTGATGCTAATTTGTCCTTTCGAGCCCATGCTATTAGCTGAAGTTATTCCGTACTTTACCCAGTGACTTGCAGCAATTGTGATGCCATCTACCGCATGAGTTTCTGGCACTTGGCGCGATTTATCTTGCTTGTCTTTGGGCAGTCCTAATTGTTTACGCAAATTAGAAGTTTCCCAGCCTTGTATAGTTGATGGCTTGATGCCAAATTGCTCTTCTATTTGTCCGACCAACCATAACTGACCAACCATAACAGGGCTAAATCCCTTATCACCTCGTGCCATAACACGCTCAACAATAATGTCTTGAACTGGGTAAAGCTTGACTATTTCCCTTAGTGCCCGTAGCTCAAACGTTTTGTTAGCACAAATGCTAGGAGGAACTTTTTTTTGTTTGCGGTTATCGAACCTTACCTGACGATGAGCGCGTTGACTGTAGGATAATTTACGGTTAATTCGTCGTCCCCTACGCCCACGTCGCATCATTGCTCTTTGCTCCATTCGGTCTTTGACTGTTTTGAATGGCAAAACGAGATGTAGCATCAGTAGCGTGAACTTAGAAGATTGAACGCCAATACCAGAGTAAAGTTTGCCCGGATCTAACCCGATAACAATGGGCTGAGTTTTTGTATTGCTGGGTTCAACGGTTAATTGCACATAAAACACGCCTAGTCTTGACCATCCGGGAATTGCTTTTCCTTCTTTAAGCCATCTCCTTGCACGACTAGGAGTAGTCGGCATGAGTGGCTTACCGTTTTTTGAAACTACCGGAATTCGCATTAGTTGTTCTCCTGTTACAGAGTTGATGTCCCCTCGCCCACCTAACTTAGAATGTCTTGGCTTGCCCAACGCCTTAATAAGAAGGCTTACAGTAAATCCGCACTGGGGAAGTATGCGGGTGTGTGTATCAAAGTTAGGCTCGATGGGCTAGTCAAACACGTAAGGCTTATTTCTTACAAGCCCCGTCCGCCTATGCGGCGGGGTTATTGACTTGCAATATGTTAGGCTGTGTTACCAACAATATTGGTAGAAAGCAGCGATTGATACAGTTTTGGCAACCGATTTAAGCTTTGATGGTTTTGGGGGAATGGTATGTCCTGTTTGGGGTATGCCAAGCAATGCCTGTAAATCTTCAATTGATTTGGTAGGTTAGGCGCAAGCTCTGCAGTCACTAAAAACTACGTCTCTTGCTCTGATGAATTTAGGATTGTCAAGAATAGCAACTGTCAAAGCGAGCCGTCTTCCTAAAAGCCTTCGCCGACACTTTGACATCAAACGTTCACCTGTAGCGTTAGATTTGCTCACCGCCTTTGAGGTCATCGGTTACACTGTCCTTTTGGAATCAGATATTAACATAGGTAGACACAAGGCACAAGGTTGTCTTGATGCCGAGGTGGTTTTGGGCGATGGCGCAGAACGCAGCGCCCTAAAGGGCGATTGGGCACGAGGGCACTGGCACCTGTGCAATCGCCTATACAATGCCTTGAAGCAGATTAACCCCAAAGTGCCAACTGTTGCCATTGAAACAGCTATCTCTGGGGTGATTTTCAGCCAAAGTTCTAACCTATTTGAAAATAACCGTCTTTTTCACCAACACCTGACACAAGGAGTTGATGTTGCGTACCAAGAAAATCACCAAACAGTTCATGAAAAAGTTTGGCTCATTGATGCGTCTAATTTGCTCAACAATGACTGGTTAGTTATTCATCCTTTAACCCTGATTGAGGGAAGTTCCACTCACTGTCTTGATGTGGTTGTCTTCATCAACGGGTTACCATTAGCAGTGATTATCTGTACTGATCCTCAGGACAAAAACGCTACCCTCAAAAAAGCGTATCAGCAACTTGAGTTCTACAAACAACAAATCCCAACCCTGTTTTCCTACAATGCATTTCTGATTATTGCCAACCGAAATCAGGCACGAGTTGGCACTTTAACTTCTGAGTGGGAAGAGTTTCTGCCTTGGCGCACGATTGATAACGAAGACTTTCCGCATGAAGGAGAAACAGAACTAGAAGTGCTGATTCAAGGGATTTTTGACAAGCGGCGTTTTCTAGAGTTGATAAACCACTTCATGGTATTTGAGAACAACGGAGTCAGTATCAGCAAACAGTTGCTTTGTCGCCCTTTTTGTACAACGCCATACCCAAAAACAAGCTGTCATTCTTAAGCAAGCAAGTATTTCCCAGTATTCAACATGACAATTATGCCTACGAACTCGAATTGGTATGAGAAAGAACTCATCGAAGAGTTCACTACCATCATCAATCACTCTTTCCCACAAGTTGGGCAATTGCTAAAGCGCTGTCATGTCAAACTCATCCAGTCATTCTGGGGACAACAGAGTGTCCACTTCCTCCCATACATCGCGATTTATTGCCCTAATGAGATAATTGCTGCTGTCAAAGCGCAAATCTCTGTATTTAGAGAAGTCGCAAAATATGTAGGAGTTGTTGAGGTTGTCTGTCTGAATGCCACATGCCTGCTGCACGATCCCATGTCCAAGATCAAGCAGGATAATCCTCGCTTGTGGTTAGAACTGTACTGGATTGTCACACAGGAAAAAGGACAGGTCGTATGAAAACTGGGCTTTTCTGCAATTACGAAAATCATGACCATGATGCTCGTCGTGCCATCTCTGAGCAAGTGGCGGTAGTAAAACACGGAGAAAGCTTAGGCTTTGAAGAAGCCTGGGTAACAGAACACCATTTCAATGATTTGAGTGTTAGCTCGTCTACTTTGATGTTAATGGCACATTTGGCGGGCGTAACTTCAACAATCACATTAGGTTCGGCAGCAGTGCTGTTGGCGTTTCATAACCCAATTACTGTTGCAGAAGATATTGCCACATTGGATAACCTGTGCGATGGGCGACTTGCTGTAGGAATTGCCAAGGGTGGACCATTTCCCGAACAAAACAAGCACTTTGCCACACCAATGAGTGAATCGCGTGCCAAGACACTAGAGGCAATGACGTTGATTCATAAACTGTTGTATCACAAGGATGTATCGTTTCAAGGGCAATACTATCAGTGCAATGATGTCACGATTTACCCAAAACCGTCACAGAAAAAAATACCAGTGTACCTTGCTACCAGTGATGATGAGGCGATTGGATTTGCTGCCCTTAATTCTTTCGGCTTGATGGGAGGACCACCGTTTTCCCTAGATACACTCAAAAGCAATGTTGCCAAATACCGGGCTATCAATTCCAGTGGTTCTGATAAGTTCATGTTGGCACGATTCTTTTTTGTTGCTGGTACCAAAGATGAGGCGATCGCTGAGGCTTTACCTTTGATTCGCAGTTTTAGTCAAAGAATGAAGATGTTGAGTGCTAAAGCACAAAAGTGTGGCAATAGCAGTCAACACCTCCAAGCTTCTAGTAGTCAAAAAAGTATTTTTGATGAAGACCAATTGTTAGAAAATTCGATAATTGGTGATGTAGCCACTTGCCAAGACAAAATCAAACGATTTCAGGACGAACTCAATTTAGGCACCTTAGCACTGAAACCCGCTTCGTTGAATCTGCAAAAAAACCTAGAGAGTTTGACGCGCTATAACGAAGAGGTACGAACTTATGTGTAAACAACGCAGTGATTAGAAAGGGGTGTTACTATGAATCAACCTTTCCTTCCTCCAGATGATTTGCCTCCAGCTAGAACAACTCTAGTTGATGAAATACTGCACAGACAACTAGAAACAGTTGCTGGCATACGCTTTTACCAAACCTGCGGTCCGATTATGCGGGTTTTGCTGTCGAATTGTCACTGGTATTTCCAAACGAGTTCTGGCATTTTGACGCTAGTGATTGTTTGCTATGACATTGAAAGTTATTGGCATATCACTAACGCTGTTTCCCATATTCTCAAGAGATTGAAGCTGTTTTCAAACAGTGCCAAAATCCGCCTCTGTCCACCAACTGAGTTGGGGACACCGTGGGAAATCGAAGTCAATGAAGTGTTAGATGACGAAATCCCAGATGATGAAGAGTGAAGTACGCACCACCAAAACGGAGTATCGTTTATGGTGGGGGCTTCCAGTTTCATAGGTCAGTGCCACCTTAGGGATACCACAAGGATATTCGTCACCAAAGACTCGGAGGTTTGAGACTCGCCCCTTACTAATCCCGTAGCCTTTGTGACTACCCTTACCCAGAACGCTACAATCAAACCAAGCCCGAAAAAGTCTTGGCGTTCAAAGATTATGGTAGCCATCACCCAACAACCCCAAAAAATGACCATCGAGGAATATCTCGAATGGGAACCTCAGCAAGACGTTCGCTACGAATATGTCAACGGCGAAGTTTTTGCTATGACAGGTGGTACAATTCCCCATAATGACATTGCTCTAAACCTTTACAGAGCCTTGTACCCTCATCTGCGTTCCAGAGGTTGTCGGGTGAATGTGTCAGATGTGAAAGTGCAAGTCAGTTCCCAAAGCGCTTACTACTATCCTGATGTTATCGTCAGTTGCGACCCTCAAGACCTCAATGCCCGCAAATTTATTCAATTTCCCAAGCTGATTGTCGAAGTCCTCTCCCCAGGTACAAGCGCCAAAGACAGGGGTGAAAAATTCACTTATTATCTTAAAATCCCCACTTTGCAAGAGTATATCTTGATTGACTCTGAAAAAATCTCTGTTGAGCGTTACTCTCGGGGAGAGGGTAGAATGTGGCTTTACTATCCCTACACCAGTGGAGATATTATCACTCTATCAAGTATTGAATTTGAATGTCCGATTGAATTGCTGTATGAAAGTGTTGTATTTGGAACCGAGGAATAAAGAAGAGGATTGACACTCCCGGTGAAGACAGCAGGGGGGATTCTTTGCTCGTGGTTCGCGAATATCATTTGCGAACCACTCTGACTTTTCCACATCCGGTGAAAAATCAGGCTGAGCGTAAGTAGTTTCACACCACCGAAGCACTGCAATGTAGGATGTCTGAGGGCGATCGCATATCTCGAAAAACTAGCTATTTAAAGAAAAACTTTCAATTTTCAGTCATCTACGTAATTAGAAGTAGTATAACTTACTAATGTACTTGGTTTTAAGAAAAAATTTTTCTCTGTATTTTTCCGGAGCGCAGTTAAGTCAGAGTGTAACTAAGGTATAGCAAATGACACAATACTTGCTATATCATACAACACTAAATGACCATTAAAAAACCTCGTATAGTAATCGAGCAACCAGAAATTGGCAATCTCATTCGTGAACTACGGCTTTTGGCTGGGTTGACACAGGAGCAGTTTGCCGCCCAGTTGGGTGTGACCTATCCCACGATTAATCGGTGGGAAAACGGACGTGCTAAACGATCACCACTGGCGATGCACAGAATTGAGGCGATATTGATGGTTGGGAGCGCCGGGGCAGAGATTTGATCTTGAAGTATTTTTCTAATAAAGAATAAAAATTATTGAAGTTTATTTTGTGAGGACTTTTTTTTGAGTTAGTCCCACAAGAAGAGTTTGCTTGAGGAAACCAAGAGTTATACAGAAATAGGACTAGAAGAATGCAAGACGTATCAATAGTTGATTCAGCTTATATTTATTTAGATTTAGAAGTAAGTACTGAAGAGAAGATATATCATATAGGACTAGTATCGCCCGAGGTAGCATCCGATTTTTCTCAACAAAATCTAATCCAGGCTTACGAACAACTCTCTCGCCTTAAGAATAGCGGCTTGGCAATCTGCGGTCACAACTTCCGACGTTTCGATTACCCGCATCTGAAACAAACGCAACCGCAATTATCATATTTGCGGATTATTGATACGTTAGAGCTATCAGTCCTAGTGTTTCCCCTTCAGCCATCCCACAAGCTTAGTAAAGACTACAAGCAAAGCGAGTATGCAAGTAACAATCCTTTAGAGGACGCTCGTGCAACGCGATTGTTACTACACGAACAGCTAGCAGCACTTTTGAAAAAGCCACAGTCCGTGCGCCAGGTTTATACTTGGCTGCTGACTTGTGGTTCAACTGAAGCTGATAAAGCATATCAGCAACTTTTTTGCGACATTTTGGGTTGGGCTGTCAAACCAATTGATATAGAAAATTTTTGGCAAACGATGCTTAAGGGAATTAATCGTTCCTATTTACAACAGTTATCGTCAAACCCGCAAATCTACGATTTTGATACTAGATTGTGCGTAGCGGCACTGCTTGCCTGGAATTATGAATCTAATATAACTGAATCTACATGTGGTTTTTCTAATTGGTTGAAACATCTAAGCGCATTTCAAAACGTACTTGATAACCTTTGTCCACTATTGAGAGACAAGGAGCAATCAATTTCCTCTTACTTAAAAGAGTTTGGTATTTCTAGCTTTTACCCCTTACAGGAAGAAGCTGTAAAATCAATTCTCAACGGGGAATGTCCACTCGTTCTTATGCCCACTGGCGGTGGTAAGTCTTTATGTTACCAACTGCCAGCTTTAATGTTTCACAAAAAGCAAAGGGCGCTAACTGTTGTCATCTCACCGACACAAGCATTAATGGCAGATCAGGTGGCGGATTTAGAAGAAGCCGGGTTTGACTTTGCCACTTTTATTAACGGTAATCTTAGCGCAGGCGATCGCCGTCAACGGTTAGAGCAATTACGTTTGGGAAGTAAGGGATTGCTTTACATTAGTCCTGAACAGTTGCGGTCAATGGGTATCCGGGCATTACTAAAACAGCGTCCTCCAGTTCTATGGGTTATTGATGAAGCACACTGTGTTAGCCAATGGGGACACAACTTTAGACCGGATTATTGCTACGTTCCTAAATTTATCCATGAGTTATATCAAGAGTGTCAACTACCCACACCCCTTTTAGCTTTGATGACGGCGACGGCAACGGTTGTAGTGCAGGAGGATATTAAAAACTTATTTACTCAGAATCAGTTGAATATTAGTCGCACAATAGATGGAGCTACTACCAGAAGTAATTTAGCATATGAAGTTATCCCATTAGCAAAAAGAGATAAAGACCAAATCTTGCTTAAAAAAGTTAAGGATGCTCTAAATTCCGGTGGCAGCATTTTAATTTACACTACTGTTCGGAAAAAGGCTGAAGAACTAGCAAAGCTTTTAAATCAAAATGGTATTGATGCTAAATACTACCACAGTCGGCTACCCAAAGAAGAAAAACTTGAAGTTTTGCAAGAATTCAAATCAGGTGAATTGAATGTGATAGCCGCCACTTGTGCTTTTGGCATGGGTATCAACCGCAAGGACGTGCGCTTTGTCATCCATCACTGCATGAGTGACAGTTTGGAAAGTTACCTTCAAGAAACTGGACGAGCAGGACGCGACGGGCAACCATCAACTTGTACGCTGTTATTTGATCCTGAAGATGCTAATAGGATATTTTACTTACGTAGTTTGTATCAACTGAGCGAACAAGAGTTAAAAAACATTTTTATCTCAATCAGGCATATTCGCGATCGCATTTATGGCAGTGCGAAAGAAGATTGGTTTTGGGTGACAACGAAGGAAATTTTTACTGAGGGCGACCTTGATGAGGAGTTTGGGAAAGAAGCAGAGCAGCGTGATACTAAAATTAAGGTAGCACTGCATTACTTAGAAAAGTTTGGTCTTGTAGAACGAGCAGAGAGTTTTTCTAGCTTTATTCAGTTCGAGCTAAAATACAACAACTTCCAAGAGTCGGTAGAGCAGTTTGATAAATACCGACGTAGGCGAAATTTACCGGATTTGGAAGCAAATAATTTTGAGAAGCTTATACAGGCTATGCATGTAGCTAAAGCTTACGGTCGTGACAAAAATGAAGTCTTCCTAGACCGTTTGAGCGATGAAGCTGGTATTAGTTTACATGACCTTATTCCCCGAATTAGAGAGTTAAAAAAAGCTGAAGTTTGTTCTTTTGAAAAACCAATTACACTTACGATTACAAAAGGTGTTAAAGGAGATGCTCTTAAAAATCACGAGCGTTTGCGTCAACTGGAAGATGAATTGCTGAACATGCTTCGTGAGATGTTAGAGGGTAAGAAAGAAATTCCAATAAATTTACGCGGACTTGCTACTCGACTTGACCCAGACAACAGCAAAAAAATTAGAGCCTCTAGCATCATGGATATTCTAGAAGGTTGGTCTAATCAAAAATGGGTTAAATTGAGTCGCGTTGCTAATAATGTTGTAAAACTAAAAGATTTAGAAGTTGCTGAACATTTACCTCGTCATAAAGATTTAGCAATTAGCGTACTGTCCGTTCTCTATCAAACTTTAGGAAATAAGACTGGGGCAAGGTTGCCTTTAAGGTATGAGTTAGGAAAGCTTGCTTCGGAAGTAGTTCAGAAAACTCAACTTGCTTGGGATAGTAAAGAGTTGGAAGCTATACTCTTGTGGCTGCACCAGAGAAAAATTATCCGCCTTAGTGAAGGATTAGGTTTATTCCAGGATTCGCTCAAAATGCGTGTTGTCAAAAATGTCGATATCCGCACAGTGACACGTCGTTACCCTGAAGTCAAATCTTTTTATGAGGAACAAACCAAGCGTGTCCATACTATGCTTAAGTATGGAGAAATTAAGTCACCCCAAGAGCGTCAACAATTTATAGCTGATTACTTTGGTGAAGAGCATCCCAGTTTTAATGAGAAATACGAACTTCCTCCAGAGGAAGTCATAATTCGCCCGACAATCCCAGAGGACTACGATCGCATCATGGAACCGCTCAACCCTGCTCAAGAAGAGATTGTCCTGGCTTCTGATCCAGCAATGGCAATTATAGCGGGTCCTGGTTCTGGCAAGACGAGAACTATTGTTCATCGTATTGCTTACTTAGTGAAGGTGCAGCAAGTTGAGCCACAGCGAATTATTGTTTTAGCTTACAACCGCAATGCAGTTAGAGAACTGCGGTTGCGATTGCAAAAACTCATTGGTGACCAAGCATTTAAATTGCGTGTTTTTACCTTCCACGGTTTAGCATTAGCGCTTTTAGGACGCACCCTGGGTGAGAATGTCAAAACCAAAGAAATGGACTTTGACAAGCTTTTGACTGAGGCGTGTGAATTAATAGCCAAGGGTGAGGAATTTGAAGATGCAGACGATGATACCCAAGCACGGCGGATTCAACTGTTAGGAAAACTTGAGTACATTTTTGTGGATGAATATCAAGACGTCAGTGAAAATGAATATCGTTTGATTAAGTTAATTGCTGGTTTGAATGATTCAGAAGACAAATCTCGCTCAGTACAAATTAACCTCTGTGTGATTGGTGATGACGACCAAAATGTTTATGGGTTTAGGGGAACCAATGCAAAGTACATTTTACAGTTTGAGGAAGAGTACAAAGCTAAGCGCCTGCTACTTACTGAAAACTACCGTTCTACTGAATCGATTATCCAAGCTGCTAATAATTTAATTAGTAATAACAAAGAGCGGTGTAAGCGTACTCCCTCTGAGCAGGTGAAGATTGACGAGCATCGTACTGGTCATCAGGGTTTACCTGTTGAAGCTTACACTTTTGGTAGCACCTCGTCTCGTGCAGCATGGGTACAGCAGCGGATTGAATGGTGGATAAATCAGGGTGTACAGCCTTGTGAGATTGCTGTTCTTGCTCGCCAGTGGGATAGTCTGAGTCCAGTTAGGCTACTTTTAGAAAGAGCAGGAATTCCTACTTACTCTCTCAAAACAGATGATATCAAACTTGTAAGAAATTTAGTAACTTGCAAGTTAATTGATGAGTTAAAATCTCAGGGAAATAAAATCTTTTCAGCAGAGGAATCAGTTCAAGATTGGTTTGTTGACTGCTTTAATCAATGGGGACGCAATTTACAAGAGCCTACAGTAAAAGTACTGCTTAAAATTGCCAGCGACATTGACCTGGAGCGTGGGTATGGTTCTGTTGAATTAGCAGTCCCAACCAGTGCAGCGGATGTTCTCACTGCTTTATTTGAATTCAATGAAAGTTCAGAAGTTATGCTGGATGAGAAGGCAGTATTAGTAACTAGCTGTCATGGTGCAAAGGGGCTGGAGTTCCGTCATGTGATCCTGCTAACGGATGGTTTTACAACTTCTCCTCATGAGATTGAATCAGAACGGCGGCTTTTTTACGTAGCTATGACCCGTGCTAAGGATGAGTTAGTATTGTGTTCTACAAGACAAAGTTTGTTTGTTAGCGAGACAGGCGTAATCCCCAAAAGCGCTGATGCCGTATCCTCAACATTACCACAATGGATGTTTTACTCAGACTTGACTCCTGCAGGGGTTAATTTAGGGCATTGGTGTACAAAAAATCGTCAGCAGATTATTGCTAATCTTCAGGAACAGTCACAACTTCAACTCAAAGTTAATAAATACAACGACGGTTGGGAAATTTGTACAGCGCAAGGTCAGCCTATTGGAGGATTGTCAAAGAAAACAAATAGTGATTTAGCCGCAAAGGGATTTAAACCCGGAGACTTCCAGTTTCAACCTGGTGAAGTTACTGTTAGAAGCATATACCGTCACTTGAAAGTAGATGATCTCACTGGTGATGTTATTGAAGATTGGTTTGTAGTTATTCCTCAAATCCTGGTGTGTCGCTAGCTTTAGGGAGCGATTGTCCAGCAGTTTTGGGATTAAAGGTGGCGATCGCGATTGAGCGGGGTTTGATGGAAAGATGGAGTGCGTATGTACTCAAGTAACTTCTCGCGCTTACATTACCAAATAGCGTTTAGCTAAGGTAATCAAATACAGTATTTATCCGGAATCGGATATTGTACATTTGAAGTTTTGTGTAAATACTATTTCATACAACCATCTTACCTGTAACAGCTATGTATATCAGTATTGCAGACAAGCTTAAGAAACGATTCCATGCAGCCTGTGCTATCCGTAAGCTGAAGATGAGTCAGGTTATAGCGCTCGCTAATTGAGCAATGGTTAAAAGCTAACGGCGCTTCTCCATTACAAATGTTAAAGAAATAAATTACCACGTCAAAGGAAATAGCTTTACTGACACTTAAGCAATTCGCATTACAAAATTTTACCAAAATACCTCAAGCACTTATGTCAAAAATGTCTTCAGATGCCATTTGGATTGTGACTGATGATACTCCTCAAATAACCGTTCCTGATGGTGCTAGGGGAGGGAATGGTAGAGAAGATTGGTGGGATGAAACTGAAACTACTGGCAAAAAAGGAGTGGGAGATGCCGTTAAGGTTAGCGCTGAAAAATTAGAACAAGAAATGTCCCATTTTTTACAAATTGTGGGACGAATTTTTTACCGTGCTGAGCGCCAAGCTAGTGCTAACTCTGGGATGCAGTTGGACGAAATTGAATTATCGGTGGAAATCAGCGGTGAAGGGGAAGTGAAATTAATAGGAAACGGTGCAAAAGCCGGCGGTAAAGGCGCGATAAAGCTGAAATTCAAACGAGTAGAACCTAAGTGAAATGGCAAAAAACTGGGCGATCGCAATCGGTATTAATGAATACGATGATCTACAACGGCTGAACTATGCTAAGCAGGATGCACAGGCAATGCAAAACTTTCTGCGCGATGAAGCAGGTTTCGAGAAGGTTTTGTTATTTTCGGATGATTCGCCTGATGTGAAAGGCAATTCGACTCGACCGACCCATAAGAAATTGCTTAGCGTTTTAACGGGATTGCTTGAGAAACCTTTCATGAAAGCGGGGGATAACTTCTGGTTTTTCTTCAGTGGTCATGGGATGCGTCATAATGACCGTGATTATCTTATGCCAAAAGATGGCCATCCTAATGACATAGAAAATACAGCTATTCCGACTGATTATGTTATTGAATGCTTGCGTCGCAGTGGAGCTGATAATGTTGTCCTGATTTTAGATGCTTGTCGCACTCTTGGCACACGCGCTGGTAACGGAATTGGGCAACAAACAGCAAGTGTGGCACGTCAAACAGGAGTTATCAGCATTTTTTCCTGTAGTCCTAATGAGTACGCCTATGAAATTGATAAACTAGGAAAAGGAGCTTTTACCCATGCGTTACTGGAAGGTTTGGAAATTCAAGGTAAATATACTACAGTTAAGCGTTTGAGCCAGTATCTCCGTCTTCGAGTTCCAGAAATTGTTCGTCAGTATAAAGGTGCGCGTGCGCGGCAAATGCCTCAGATTACTGCCAAGCCTGAAAATAAATCTCACCTAATTCTTATACCGCAAAACGCTACTCCTGCGGATATTGCAACCCTTAAAAAGCTTAAAAAGGATGCTTCTCAAGCTGAAGCTGACAAGCAGTTTGAATTGGCAAAGCAGTTATGGATTCAAGTGCTAGCTGCGGCTTCTGATCCAGATGAGGAGGCAATAGATGCAATTAAAAGAATTGCTGCTAATAATCCCTCCTCTTTGCAAACGTTACCTTCACCCAGTTCTGCTACTCAAAATAGTGGCACTCAGAACCATACCCCTAACCCTTTTTCCACAGCAGAGAGGGGATCTGAATCTGAGTCACCTACTCCATCGCCATTGCTTGTACCAAGGGATAATCTCAGTTCTAAAAAGTTATCTGCTGAGCAGCTTAAAAAATTACAAGACACTTTCATTGATGCTTTTCCTACGAAATCATCACTTGAGCAATTATTATCATTACTATCATCGGAACTAGATAAAAACCTAGATGCTATTGCCAGAGAAGGTAATTTATCAACCCTTGTCTTTAATTTAATAGAAACAGCAGATGCTCAAGGATGGGTAGAAGACCTAATTTGTGTTGCGCGTGAATTAAATTTGGGTAACTCAAGATTGCGTGATACTGCTCAAGAGTTGTTGACACAGAGCAAGTCAAAAGAAACTGAAGTTAGCAACACAAGAATTGAGCAAAAAGGATTAGAGCAGCAGCAAAAAATCTTAATTTTGATAACAATTCCTCATAATTGGCTTTTAGATAAAGAGATTCAAGAAATTGAGGAAGTTATACGACGAGTCGCCAACCAAGATTTCTTTGAAATTTGCGTTAGAACTGCTGTGTATCCTCAAGAGATTCGTCAAGTAATTGCGAAAGAACAGCCTCAAATTGTTCATTTGTGCGGACATGGGATGAAAGATGGCAGATTGCTGTTAGAGGATGATGAGGGAAATAATAAACCTGTCTCACCAGAGGGTTTGGCATCACTGTTTAATTTGCAGGGCGCTACAGTTAAATGCGTCTTGCTCAACAGTTGTTATTCACAATTATCGGCTGAAGCAATTAGCCAACATATTAATTACGTGATTGGTATGAACCAGTCGATTAAGGATAAAGCAGCAATTAAATTTATTCAAGGATTTTATAATATACTGGGAGCTAAAACTTCAGAAAATCAAGATGTGTTTCAAAGAGCTTTTGACGAAGGTTTGAATACCATTCAATTAGAAAACCTTTCGCAAGAGTCGATACCAGTCCTTAAAAAGATACTTTTAGAACAATTTTAGAACAAACTGTCCCTGACTAAAAGCAAGGACAAATCAGCATATTACTGGTAGCGAGAAACATTTGCCTTGCAGCCGATGGCTTTCACTGGTGCGGCTAGATACAAAAATGTCATTGTGAGCGTAGCGCAAGTGTTGTGAAGAATTTTGTCATGTTCAGTTTACCTATTACCTTTATCGCAAATTTATGATCGAACAATTAAAAGAGCAACCTAATCCTTTTAGTGGTAGTCGAGTTGATACCCCTTTTCAAAATCATCCTGATTACCCCGATACCTATCACAAAGAGTTTGTTACTCTTGAGTCAATCTTGAAGGACATTAAGCTAGACTCCAATCGTCAAAGTAAAGGGGCGGTGGTGATTGGAGAACCAGGTTCTGGTAAAACTCATCTGATGATGAGATTAGCCCAGGAGCGATTATCTAGTAACCGACTGCTTTTTATCCGTCAACCCAACCATCCTTCTTCTGTGCTGTACCATATTTACAGTCGGATTTTGGAGTCTTTAGTCGAGCGAGTTGGAACATTTACCCAATTAGACTATTTAATTGTTAATAGCTTTCATAAAATTGCTGCTAGTTTCCCAAGTCTTACTAACAAAGACCAGGAAATTCTCAAGGCGCTAAAGGATAAAAATCTAGATGCCCTTGGGGGAGAAGGAACTCTGCGCAAGCGAGAATACTGGCAGCACATTGAGAAACGATTCAATGAATGGTGGGTCAGTTATTACTCCGCTGGAGGTTTTGCTCCCTTCATCCTCAAGGGAATTTTCAAGTATTGTAGCTACACCGATCCAAAGCGCAAAGATATTGTGACTCGTTGGTTAGCAGCCAACATTTTATCTACTGAGGAAGCAGAAAAAGTTGATTTGCCGAACTGGGGGGAAGACCTTAGCCAGGAAGCATTTTCTCTGGAAGCTATTTCGGTTTTGGGTAAATTATCTATTCTCGATGAGCCTTTAATTATCATCTTCGATCAGCTTGAAGGATTAGGACTTCCTCATAACCACGAGATATTGCTTAATTTTGGGGAAACTATCAAGGAGATTTTCACTCACGTCCCGAATAGCTTGATTATCCTTAATATGTTTCCTGAACGCTGGGAACAGTTTAAAACCAGCTTTGATAACTCAATCATTGGTCGGGTATCTCAATACCAAATTTATCTACAAAAACCTGACCAAACAGAACTTAAAGCAATTCTTAAAGTCAAACTTCAAACTCTCAATGTTCCTTTGGAACAGATATTTTTACCAGAAGACTTAGAGGATGTTCTCGAACAAAAATCTATCCGCGCAGTTTTGAACCGAGCCGCTGACTACTACAATTACAGGGTTCGTCAAATTCCCTTACCTGTTATAAGGGAAAATGTTCACAAATTGGATGGCAATGAAAAACTAGAGCAACAGTTGCGAGTATTGCAGCAACAGCAGCAGGTATTGACGGAAGTATTTCTGAATTTAATGCAGGAAATACAGAAACCTGGTTCGGTTGACATGGTAGACCTGGTAAAAAAACTTGTTCCTGAAGTTAAGAGCGAAGAACAGCAAACTGAAGAATATGTCATTGAGTATCTAACTAAGCAAAAAGCTTATCTTGAGGGACAGTACAATAATATGCCCATCATTTCTGACTCGGATGATATAGGTAAACTCAAGACTATTGCCGAAGCTTTTAACCAACTTAAGCCTATTAAATTAACTTTATATCGGCTAGGAAAACGAGTTTTACCAGAGCATATTGTAATTGAGACTGACCACAAAAACTATGTAATGGGATTTCTTCAAATTCCTCCAAACACCACGTCTTTTACTAGTCGAATTAGTAATTTTAATGAGCTAGTATCTTTGCACCCTCAAGACCGCTTTGGGTTATTTCGGGATGAGCGCTTAACTGAAATTAAGGGGAAGGTAGCTCAAGAAAGAGTAGAACAACTAAAAAATTCTCCTAATGGGAAATTTGTTTTATTTAGTAGGCAGGATAGGATTCACTTGGAATTGACTTATAAATTAATTATCGATGTTCAAAATAAAGATTTGGATGTAGATTTGGAGTCAGCTTTAAAGGTTTTTATAACTAACCAAGAATGGTATCACTGGCTGTTTACCATGTTTGGCTTCACTAAACCTAAAACTCCTGCACAGACAGAGGTAAAGTGACGGAAAAATGTATCAAGGGCTGCGATGGTGCGGAGCACCCGCATACGCAGCGATTGCCCAAGGGGCAGTGGCAAAGCCAATCGCTCGTCAAAACCTAAGGGGAAATCGAGGTTCTGAGCGCAATCATGCGCACGCTACGCGCGTAAGCGCAGAGCGCCCCCGAAGCGGGGTACAAAGCAGCGTCTGGTGCAGGAGATACGCTCCACTTCGGGGGCGCTCAGAATGACAAAATATACCATTCACAAACTTTTCAGACATCCTTTCACGAAAACAGCACCTTGTTATAAAGCCCCACTCTCAACGAAGTAGGGTGGGGTTATTGACACTGTAGCTTGCAGATAGTTGACAACTATCTCAAAAAGAATCTGTTAATCAACAGCAACTATCACATCCGAAGATTTTATAATGGCGTATGCTTGCTTTCCTTCTTGCAGCTGAAGCTTTTCTGCTGATGACTTGGTGATGATCGCAGTGACCTCTACTCCAGAAGCAATTTCTAATATTACCTCGGTGTTAACAGCTCCTTCCACAACTTTTTTTACAGTAGCTTTAAGCGCATTACGAGCACTTACTTGCATCTTTTGATGTCCCCTGTATTGTTTGAACTCAATAATACTAGCAACTATTCGCTCTTATAATTAACATCTTGACCGCCAACCTTACTATTTTTAACTTTTGCTTAACGTATAAAAAACCATTGCTCAGTCTTACAGCGCCCTTCAAATGGTTAGACCACAAACCTTGGGGTGTTCCTTGCCCATAAAAGCCCATGTGGTATCCATTTGAGATATTGGTGAGCAATGCCCACCTTATACCAATTCTGTATGAAGATGCGCCGCCTTAATACCCCCTGTAGTCCCACGCCACTTCTGTTGGGCGGGGGGAACCCCCGCACTCTTTGTGGCTCCCCAAGGCATCGGGGAGAGGAGAGTGCCGGGGGTAAATATATTGCTGCTTCACAAAGAAACGGTATTAGCTGAAAACCGCTGTAAACAGTATTAATTGAGCTAAAAATGCCGCTACTTGTAGATTTTCGCATTAGCTATGCTGAGGTTGCGACTATTGGAACGCTTAATCAAAAATTTTGGGTGACAGTCATTGAGTCGAAACAGGTAGCTTATTCTGTAGAGGCAGGACTTGACCAGATTTTAGCGTATATGCTGGCTGCTCCCCAGTCACAGGATGAAGTTTTTGGCATGATTACATCTGGTGGCAGTTTAAAGTAGCGATTTACGCCAAAGCGATCGAGACAGCTATAGTTGTGACGGCAATTGAACAGGCGACGCCAGTACAAAAGCTGATGAGGAACGCTCATGGGTCTTTACCGAGAATTGAAGGGTGAAAGCCCCTGCATTTATGCATGGGGATGAAACCC
>NZ_CAWUDP010000138.1:0-21139 GCF_963920835.1 Scytonema sp. PCC 10023 | reverse complement strand
TTAATTCCAAAAATAGATATATTGGCGGGCAAAACTAGCTACGCTAGTTTTGCCCGCTTGCAAAGAAATTCATCTACTGGAGAGTTATGGATAAAAGCTTTGAAGAATACGAGCAGTTCATTGAAGAATACAATAAATTCCTACAGCACTACGCACACTCTTCACAACTTATTACAGTCATGAAAACTTCACAACAGCAAAATCCTCAAGTCAGTTTATTATACGAAGAGGCTGTACAGGCACATATAGACGCCACAAATGCATATATAAAAACACTGGCAATGTATAAGGAGTTACTCCAGAAATGGCTTTTGCTAGCGCAATACTGTTACAAGGGTAGATAATTCAAATAGGCTCGAACACCATTTCAGGAATGAGTAGCTGCTGCTTATCTAAATTTACCAGTTTAGCGATTCCCAAAAAGCGCCCATCTTCATCGTAAACTCGTAAGATTTCTACAACATTGAGAGTAACACAAATGCGCTGACCTTGACACCATTTCTGTGCTTGAGTTGCGCTTAAGGTAATAAAAGGAAGATGCTGTAAGGCTGCATCGGGGGGAGTGGGTTGAAATGTCCCAGCTTGCACCCTCGCTTCCAAGTCGGTCAAGGTGATGCTATCTGTTAAGTGAAACCCACTGCTTTGTGTTCGTATTAAAGCAGCGAGAGTTCCACCAGTTTCTAAGATTGTCCCTAAATCACGGGCGATCGCCCGAATATATGTCCCCGCACCACAGGCGATCGCCACATCCAATTCGGGAAACTCCTCTTCACGCCAGTCCAAAATTTCAATTTCAAAAACTTCGACTGTCCGTACTGGTACTTCTACATCTTCCCCTTTACGTGCCAAATCGTACAGGCGTTTGCCTTGGACTTGAATGGCGCTGTAAATTGGAGGAATTTGCTCGATTTTGCCGACAAATTGTTGTAATGCCGATTTCACCGCGTCTAAACTCAACCCAGTGCAAGGTTGCGAGGCGATGATTTCGCCTTCCAAATCATCGGTTGTGGTACGCACACCCAAGCGAATTGTCGCTTTGTAAGCTTTTTCTCCAGGAAGATACTGCAACAAGCGAGTTGCTTTACCAACAGCGATAGGTAACACTCCGGTGGCTGCTGGATCTAAAGTTCCAGCGTGTCCCACGCGTTTCAGGCGCAAAAGTTTGCGTGTTTTTGCTACGCAGTCGTGGGAAGTCCAGCCAAATGGTTTGTTGAGATTGAGGAAACCTTGCATATAAGCTATAAACTATAACCGCAGATGGACGCCGAAGTAGATGCACGCAGATAATTCATCTGTGTCCATCTGTGTCCATCTGTGGTTTCATTTTCATAGCAATTGACTTTTGCAAGAGCGTTACTCATCATTTCTTTGCTTGTGCTAACTTAATGCGCATCAGGAACCGTAAGTTATGAATTATAACCGCAGATGGACGCCGAAGTAGATGCACGCAGATAATTCATCTGTGTCCATCTGTGTCCATCTGTGGTTTCATTTTCATAGCAATTGACTTTTGCAAGAGCGTTACTCATCATTTCTTTGCTTGTGCTAACTCAGTGCGCGTCAGGAACCGTAAGTTATGAATTATAACCGCAGATGCACAAAGCATTGCACACAGATAATTCATCTGTGTCCATCTGTGTCCATCTGTGGTTTAATTTTCATACAATTGACTTTTGTAAGAGGTTGATTTCTCATCTCTTCGCTTGTGCTAACTCGGTGCGCGTCAAGGATTGAACGAGACTCAAACCACCTGAGCGACCAGAAATAACTTTAGCGTAGGCGGCGTTGAGGTAGGTAGCGTATCCAGGCGTTCGTGTGACGTAAGTTTCAAAGAAAGGCAGACTCAAAACGTTCATGTAACGTTGTGCAAGACTTGGATTATACCCAACCACCTCCGAAGGTAAAGATACTTGTTGGGCGCTACCCTTACCATTACCAATAATGGAAAAGTGGGTTGCACGCCGAAGTACTGCTAGATACTTTTGTGAATTCTTTATCCAAGAGAAAGGCAAAAGTTGTTCGTATAAAGCTGGCGCGATGGTATCATCGCTGCTGGCGACAATCATGACTGGAGTTTGAATTTGGCTTAAACCAGCTTCTCCAAAGATACTACTAGTCATTGGGTTCACCGCAATGATCGCTTTGATTCTCTCATCCCGAAACTGATATTCCTTAGGGTTGTTGCTACGCAATTCGAGTGCATGACATTGAAGCAGTAAAGAGAGATTCCAAGTATCTTTGAGTGCCTTTGGTTGACAGTCTTTTTGGAGTTGTCCAAAGTTAATCTTTGCACCCGCCAAGGCTAAAGCTGTGTAGCCACCGAAGGATTGACCAAACACTCCGACTTTTTGCAGGTTAAGCCGACCTTTAAAACGTGCATCCGTTCTGCTAAGTTCTTGGAGCTGATCAAGAATATATTTTACATCGAGAGGTCGGTTCTTAAATTCATCCGCTTGTGCAACTTCACTTGTACTTCCATTGAAGAGCGATCGCAATTGTTTGGTGTCACTCCCAGGATGATTGGGAACGACAACAGCAAACCCGTGAGAAGCTAAGTGATTGCCTAAATATTCAAAGTTACTGCTGTCTGAACCCAAACCGTGAGAAATGATGATCACAGGAACCTGACTTTGAACGTTGGGAAGGTAAACATCAGTCAACAAAAACCGTTTGCGTAGTGAATCGAAAAACTTCAGCGTCTGTTTTTGGGATATGAACCGTCCTTTACGGCGTAAATCTAGCAATTGGGAGTTTAGCGGTAGCCTGATGGTGGCTGCTTCGACATTTGACTTTTGAGAAACTGTTGTAACAGCTCGATTTGTTTCATTAACCAGTTTTTCTAGTTCCGCAGCCATTTTCAAAATTCTTGACAAATCTACATAAATTCCAGAACTGGGATACTTACGCAACAAATTCAATAACGTTAAGCCTCCTGGTTCAGTGGAGGCTAAAATAAGCGCCCCTCGTAAGGCATGAAGTCCTACTTTTGGTTGACGAGATTCGGTTTTAATCACTTCTCCCAACCGTTGCAGCAGAAATTCTCCTTGTGGTGTATAAAGAAATTGCGACACCGCGACGGGATTTACCTTAATCGGACTCAGTAACGCATGGCGCAACTGCTGAAGCTGTTCTTTTTTCAGATATTGCCTATAAAGTGCCAAGTCGTCGTCAAGGACACCGTTTCTAGCGTACTTTTCCAAAGCGTTGACAGAGATAGAACGCTCAAAAGCTGAATATGACGCATAAATTCGCTCTGCTGCTATGGCAGAATTGCCAAACCCAAGTGTTGGCAGCAACATAGAGAGAACCAGCCACAGCGAATTCTTTCTGAAGGCGCTGATCCAATGACCAAATAAGTTGTTCATTGTTTAACTGTGCAAGGAGATTTTATTTAACGAGGCGTGAT
This sequence comes from Scytonema sp. PCC 10023, assembly GCF_963920835.1. NCBI lineage: Bacteria > Bacillati > Cyanobacteriota > Cyanophyceae > Nostocales > Scytonemataceae > Scytonema > Scytonema sp. PCC 10023. The sequence continues at coordinate 17,733 of NZ_CAWUDP010000138.1, read as the reverse complement.
CTGTAGTCGTTGTGCGGGCACTCCAGAATTAATTGATATCTTCGCCTCTCAATATAGAGATATTTTTGATGTTTTTTCTTGTTTTGAAATTCAAATACAAAACTTCAAAGAGTACATCAAGTAGGTGGAATCCCCACTTTCAATATATCAAATAGCTGCACTGTGCTAAAAATTATCTTACTTCTGGGGGAGTAGTTTTATTTGCAGCAATTCGAGGCAAGATGACTAACAAGCCCAGAAGAAGAAAACTCATACTAAGTTGCAGATCAAAACCTCACCCCTAACCCCTCTCCTTAGCAAGGAGAGGGGAAATAAAGCGCAGCTTTATTGGGGTGAGGTGAGACCAGTGCTGCAGGAGGTGAGACCAGCGCTACAGGAGGTGAGACCAGTGCTGCAGGAGGGTTTCCCGACCTAGGCAACTGGCTCTCCCGTTGGGATCTCCCTCCGCAGGCGACTGGCGTAAGCGCAAAGCGCAGGCTCCGCCAACGCGCAGCGTCTCCGTATCTCCTTCAAAGACGCTACGCGAACGGCGCAGCCGTGCCGTAGGCTCAGGAGATACCCGAAGGGTGTAAGTCATGAACGCAACTCGGTATCACCATCACATCTGTTGATTCAAAACTCAGGAGACTTTACCAAATCCTCCTCCCCCAGGAGTTTCTATTACAAAAACATCCCCAGGTTTCATCTCCACTGTTGCAGGTTCGTCTAAATTTTCTTGGGTTCCATCCTGACGTTCTATCCAGTTGCGTCCTACAAGTCCGGCTTCTCCACCATTTAATCCAAAGGGAGGAACAAACCGATGATTAGAGAGAATATTAGCTGTCATGGCTTCTAAAAACCGGATGCGGCGGATAACCCCATTGCCACCGCAATGTTTTCCTTTGCCCCCGCTACCAGGACGAAGACAAAAGCTTTCTACTTGTACAGGATAACGCGTTTCTAAAACTTCTGGGTCGGTCAAGCGGGAGTTAGTCATGTGGGTTTGTACTGCATCGGTACCATCAAAATTAACCCCTGCCCCAGAACCGCCGCAGATGGTTTCATAATATTGATACCGCTCATTACCAAAGGTAAAATTATTCATTGTCCCTTGAGAAGCAGCCATCACACCCAAAGCACCATACAAAGCATCGACAATAATTTGAGAAGTCTCTACATTACCCGCTACAACTGCTGCCGGATAGGTTGGGTTAAGCATACAACCTTCAGGAATAATAATTTCTAGAGGCTTTAGACACCCGGCATTCAGGGGAATATTATCATCAACCAGAGTCCGGAAGACATACAAGACTGCTGCTTGAGTAACGGCTTTGGGAGCATTGAAGTTACTATTGAGTTGTTTAGAAGTCCCAGTAAAATCAATGGTAGCACTGCGAGTTTCTCGGTCAATATTCACTTTAACTTGAATTCGTGCCTTATTATCCATTTCATAAATAAATGACCCATCACTGAGAACATCAATTGCCTTCCTGACTGACTCCTCAGCATTAACCTGCACAAATTTCATATAAGCTTGGACAGTCTCAAGTCCGTATTGCTTAACCATTTTACGCAGTTCTTGAACTCCTCTTTCATTGGCGGCAATTTGTGCCTTGAAATCTGCTATATTTTGGTCAGGGTTACGAGCAGGATAAGTATGATTTAAAAGTAACTCGCGGACTGCGGTTTCCTGAAAATTTCCCTCTTCAACCAAGAGAAAATTATCAAAGAGAATTCCTTCCTCTTCTATTGTGGTACTGTGGGGAGGCATTGAACCCGGAGTAATTCCACCGATATCAGCTTGGTGTCCACGAGAAGCAACATAGAAAATAATTTGTTTTCCGTCTTCGTCAAAAACAGGGGTAATCGCAGTCACATCAGGAAGATGCGTTCCCCCATTATAAGGGTTGTTAGATAAATACACATTTCCGGGTTTTAGCGTGTCGCTTTTATCATGAATTAAACTCCGGACACTTTCACTCATTGAGCCTAAATGTACAGGAATGTGAGGGGCATTAGCAACTAATAATCCAGAAGCGTCAAAAATAGCGCATGAAAAATCTAGGCGTTCTTTGATATTCACTGATGCTGCCGTATTTTGAAGAACAATCCCCATTTGTTCGGCGATAAATTGATAGAGGTTTTTGAATATTTCTAAGCGGACGGGGTCGGGTTGAGATATTGTATACATTTTTGATTCCTATTTGTTTATGAGAAGTAGAAGGCATATCAAGCCCGTTATGTAAACTCTAGCCCTTGACCTTTTAAAAAACTACTACATCTGTCATTTACTACTTGTTTATGTTGTGATAAGTGAAGTTTATCGTGTCCAGCGTATCGCACTCACAATCTGATACTAGCTAGAATATTAAAATGTATCTTAATGCTGTGAGGGTATCTGAGGAAAGTAGCTATGACTGCTTTAGGAGAAGAACTTCTGAGTACTTTTGATAGCCTGAGTGAACCAGAAAGGTTGGAAATTGTTTTAGAGATTTTGAAACGGGTTATTCATTTAGACTTTCCGCCGTTGTCAGATGAGGATTTAGTCTGGAATGCTGAAGAACTTTTTTTAGAGTTAGACAAGCAAGAATCTGGTTATAAGTAGTCCGGAACGGGGAGAAATTTGGCTTGTCGATTTGGGCTACGCAGCAAAAGTTAGACCATGCCTAGTTATCAGCATTCCTGCTACAGAGGAAGACGGTGCGTTAGCGACTCTGATTCCTCACACAACTACTTTACGGGGTTCAAGATTTGAGGTAGAAATCAAAGTCAATTTTCTTCGGGCAGGAGCATTTGACGTACAGAACATTATTACGATTCCTCATGCAAAACTGCTACGGAAATTGGGAAGTTTGACATACTAATAACTAGCGGATGTAGAGCAAGTCTTACTCTTTTGGTTGGGATGCGAGAAAGCAAGTTTGGAAGACAAAGAGGACGAGGAGTAGAAATCATTTGGTCAATGCTGGTGTTAAGTTTCCTAATGTCAACCCAACCTACAAGCTAAACCAACGTTTCTCCAGCACGACGACAATCATCTAGAAGTGCATTGAGTTCCGCAATAACTTTCCAAGGATTTCGACCTTTCAGGACAGCAGCAATTGCTGCTTCATAGGGATTTTTTCCAGTTCGTTTAACTGCTGAAATCGCTGCTTGGTTAGAGAGGTGTCGTCCACTGACTAACCAGGCAGCTAAGACATGTCCCGTACGTCCAATCCCACCAGAACAGTGAACCACTACTTTCTCGCTTCGCTGATTTGCAGCTGCCAAAAACGGCAAAATTTGCTGGATTAAAGTTTCACGATCAGCCAATTGAAAATCTTCAATTGGTGCCCAACAAACCTGATCCAGCCCAAATATCTGTCGGTAAACTCCAAGCAAATCTGAATAACGAGTTAGCTGAGTATGTGGAAGTAAACAGCAAACGCGCTTAATGTTTTGACTGCGCATAAACTCAATCCACTGGTTCACCTTCTCACTACTGTATCCAGGTCTTGCACAACCAAACACAATCGGTTCACTTTCCCAAGCCGCCGCAAATTTGTACATACTATTCTTGTTAAAATCTTCGCTTATTGTTAACCCTATTGTTACAATTTTATAGACGTTGTAAAATTAAATGATTACGTTCAGTTAATGTGACTTCCCAGCCAGGCTCAACCACAATCGTACTAATTTTTTCTACAATGATGGCAGATCCACTAATCCTATCTTGCGGTTGTAAATCTTCCCTTTGATAAACTGGAGTATCATGCCACTGTTCAGCAGTAAACATCTGTACTGTTTCAACAGGCGTGGGGACTTCATCTATGGAACGAGTACGAGTTATTAAGGGTTCTTCAGGAGTATCCATCTTCTGAATAACTTCCACCGAGGCTGATTCAACAATTAAGCTTTTCTCTAATTGAATGAAACCATAACGAGATTTGTGTTCAACCTCAAATTCTTGTCGCATTACTGCCACATCTGAGGCAAAATCAACTGTCAAGGTAGAGTTTGTACCTTCATATTTTAAATTCACTTTTCGGACGACTTCCTCTTCAGTACTTGGTTCAACCCCACCCGCCCTATCGGGCACCTCCCTCTGTCCCCCCTTACTAAGGGAGGGTAGTTCACTTCTCGCTTGGGTTTCTAAAGATTCCATTAACTGCACTAGTTGAGGAATTAATGCTTGAGTTAAAGGCTTTTCTACTCCCCCTTCTCTAATTGCCCGGACATCAGCTAATCCCATTCCATAAGCAGAAAGAACTCCAGCATAAGGGTGAAGAAATATCTTTTTCATCCCCAAAGTATCAGCAATTAAACAAGCAACTTGCCCTCCTGCGCCTCCAAAACAACAAAGCACATATTGGGTGACATCATAACCCCGTTGTAGGCTAATTTTTTTGATTGCGTTTGCCATATTCTCCACAGCGATCGCAATAAATCCAGCTGCGACTTGTACGTTCGTACGGCTATTTCCTGTGACAGCTTCAATCTCTTGAGCTAATTGTGTAAATTTATCAATGACAATATCTTTATCTAAAGGCAAATTACCATCTAATCCAAAAACAGAAGGAAAATACTGAGGATGAATTTTGCCTAACATAACATTGGCATCAGTAACTGTTAATGGTCCGCCACGTCGGTAACAAGCAGGACCAGGATTTGATCCAGCAGATTCCGGTCCGACACGATAACGAGAACCATCAAAAAATAGAATTGAACCGCCTCCAGCAGCAATCGTATTAATAGCTAATACGGGGACTCGCATCCGCGCCCCTGCAATCTCCGAATCTAATTGTCGTTCATACTGTCCTTTAAAATGGGCGACATCTGTACTTGTCCCTCCCATATCAAAGGTAATGACTAACTCAAAACCCGCCCTTTTGCTGGTTTGTACTGCGCCGACAATTCCCCCAGCCGGACCACTCAAAATACTATCTTTTCCTTGAAATTGTTCGGCTGCAACTAAACCGCCGTCAGATTTCATGAACATTAATCTGACTCCAGGTAACTGACTGGCTACTTGGTTGACATAGCGACGCAAAATTGGAGTTAAATAAGCATCGACAACTGTTGTATCTCCTCGGCTAACGAGTTTCATTAAAGGACTCACTTGATGCGATACGGAGATTTGCGTAAATCCTATTTCTTGGGCGAGTTGAGCGACTTGTTGTTCATGCTGAGGATAGCGATCGCTGTGCATAAAAACAATGGCACAAGAGCGAATTCCTGTGTTGTAAACTGCTTGTAAGTCATTTTTGACTTGTTCAATATTTACCGGGATTAATTCCTGACCGTTAGCATCATAGCGTTCTGAAACCTCAATCACCTGCTCGTAAAGCATGGTTGGTAAAATGATATGACGGGCAAAGATGTTAGGACGGTTTTGATAGCCAATCAAAAGTGCATCTTTAAACCCTTTCGTAATCACAAGTGCGACTCTATCCCCTTTCCTTTCTAACAGTGCATTTGTTGCTACTGTTGTCCCCATTTTGACCACTTCTATTGCTTCAGTTGGAATGGGTTCGTTGCCTGAAAGACCGATGATATCGCGAATACCTTGGATAACTGCATCTTGATACTGTTCGGGATTTTCTGAAAGTAATTTATAGACTATAATCCATTGCTCCTTAGGTAGGGGAACAATTAAAAAACGTAACGGATTTCGTCCTACAGGATGTCTTGAGAGTCCATCTATAATTGCGCGATCGTCAGTCACCGCAACCAAATCGGTAAATGTACCACCCCGGTCAGCAAAAACTTTCAACATTGCTTTGTTTCCTCAACGGTCTACAGGTAGGATAACAAGGGGATTTGCAATGTTTCTACTTCGGGTAATAAATGCATAACTTATAAAGAGCATCACGCGCAGAACTATAGCGCCAAGCAAAAGGAAGAGAAAAATGACTGAGGAAATCAACGTCAAAGCAAGTAGTGGTAATGTTTTTGCAGATTTAGGTCTAGCTAATCCTGATGAGCTACTTGTTAAAGCAGAACTTGCACGTCAAATTAGCGAAATCATCACGAAACAGGACATGACTCAAATTGAAGCGGCTGAACTTTTAGGAGTGGATCAACCTAAGATTTCTGTCCTGATGAGCGGAAAACTATCAGGTTTTTCAACAGAACGGCTTTTCCGATTTTTGAATGCTTTAGGTTGTGATGTGCAGATTGTGGTGAAGGCGAAACCAGAATCTCGAAAACACGCTCAAATAAAAGTTTATAGTCTGTAGTAGGGCAGGTTGGCTTACCGGAAATTTTGGTCTTCTCACTCTCATCTGGAAGACAGACCGACAACCTTTGTGGACTTAACGTTATACCAGCAATCGATGGATTGATCGATAAAGCGATCGCTCCACCGATTGGTAACGCCCTGTCCTAGTTCGTTATGCAAGTCCAACCAGCTTGGCGCTTAGTTCCCACATGCGATCGCCTTTTTCATCATCGCGGGCTTGAGGAGAGACCTTTTGAACAAAGGACTTACCATTTTTCTTCTGTCGATTCCCCCAGCTCCAATAAGCACCGGATTGTTTGTACTCGGGATCGGCTACCACCACTGCGACTCGCTCGCCAGCCAATTCCTGAGACACGTACCCCCCGGTGATGTACTTTTGGAATTTTGGGAAGAGTTTCTGAAACAGGGGATAGTGATTGCGGAATAGTGGCGTTTCTGCAACACACCCCGGATAGAGAGAGGTGAAGGTAATCCCGGTGGATTCGTGATAGCGTCGATGCAGCTCTCGCATGGTGAGTACATTGCAGACTTTGCTATCTTTGTAAGCCTTGACTGGTTCAAACTTCTTGCCATCAATCATCGAGATTGGCTCTTTAAATCCTGCTGCAAAGCCATCCAGATTTCCTAAGTCCGGACGCGGCGGAATCTTGCCGCCAAGCTCATCTGGATTGTGCGTCACGGTTCCCAAAATCACCAGCCTCGGATCGGAAGAGGATGAGTGCTTCAGGTCTTCAAGCATAAGGTTACACAGGAGGAAATGACCGAGGTGATTTGTGGCAACGCTCAACTCATATCCTTCAGGCGATCGCAACGGCTCCTTTAGTAAAGGCATATAAATTGCGGCGTTGCACACCAAAGCGTCCAAGGACTTTCCGCTTGCTCTGAAGTCCTTGACAAACTGTCGAACACTCTCTAAAGAAGCTAAGTCGATATGCATGAGCGTGTAGCTGTCCTGGGACATTCCCACTGTTTGGGCAGCTTTTTGGGCCTTTGCTAAATCCCGACAAGCCATCACCACATGCCATCCCCTTTGGGAAAGTGCTTTCGCGGCGTACAAACCGACCCCTGAGGATGCGCCTGTGATCACGACCGTTGAGTTCGGATGTTGTTCCATTCTGTTCAGACTTCGTTGACTGTCGTTGACTGTCTCCATGATCTCACACCACGCTCGCCACCAGCTTTGATTTTTCGAGATACCCTGCGGTTATTATTGACACTCTGTTAACAACAGCATGAGGGTGACTCCCATGCTGTTGTTAACGGATGAACTTAAAAAGAACACAACCTTAAAAGAAATCAGCCATCCAGGGAGATGCGCCAGCAAATATTTGAGTTGCGGCTGACATAGCTGTTTCTGTAGCATCGAGATGTCCTGCAAGCTGCAACTGCTGTGGGGTAAATAAGCCCGTGTACAGAGGTGCCAATCCTTTAATGTCTAGCTTCATCTCGCCCTTTCCGCCGCTTGTGACTTCACCGCGTCCATTCGCAACAGACAGAATGAATCTCCCATTGTTTTCAGCAAGCAGATCATCTCGAATTTCCAAGTGCAGTTGGGCTTGAATTCCTTGTGAATAACCGCGCTTTTCCAATGCTGTACTTACATTAATCACGCGCAGCATCCAACGCCTGGCAAATTTTTGCTTGGCAGTTTGTTCTGGCAGGAGCAAAGCTAGGGAGTCGTTAGCAGATCCTCTCCATCGCACATATTTAATTTGGGAGCGATGATTGGCAAAAAAAGTCCAGAAACTCTGTGCAGCAGCGGTTGTGAGAACTGTCCAATCCCTCAGTTGTATAGAAGAGCCATCTTGGTTTTGCTCCTGGGTGAAGATGATGTAGCCTTGGGGTTGGTCTTTACAACCAATAAGATAGGCGTAGACCGCTTCATTCGCATCTGGTCTAAATATGTGCTGCCAAAGACCTTGGTGTCGGTCTAAAAGTCCATTATTGAGTTTTGCCTGATGCTGATAGAGTTGATGAAAGATTTCATGATTACTAGGAACATCGCAAACAGGTAGCGGCTTTTCCTTCACTAGGATGCTTTCAGTAGGAACTTCCCAAATACAAGAGAAACCCCCCTGCTCATAGCCTGCTTTTCGGTATAGCCGTTGAGTTGCTGGATAGAGAGCGGAAATGGGTACTCCCTTCGCATAAAGTTCCTTAACAACGTGCTGCATCATAGCTAATGCTGCTCCACTTCCACGATATTCTGGAGCAATGCCTACTACTGCTATTCCCGTCATAGGTACGCGCTGAGTGCCCCACCATTGACCCATTGGGATAGCCGCTAGTCCACCAGCAATTTGCTCACCTTGACGGATGATACGGAAGTTTTCTAAGCCGAGGTGGTTGAAGAAGATTTCACTCTCACCCGGCGACATGAGAAAACACGGTGATTCACGCGGGAGCATGGTAGCCCCGAAGTGAATCTATCAAGAAATAAAATGAATTGATGGATTCACGTTATTTATATCGGGGCGGAAATGCGACACGGCAGATTCATCTGCCGTCAGGTGTGATGAGGGTCATTAATATATTCCTGAATTCTCGCAGTGCTTACTTTACCCGTGGTGTCATAAAAATAAGAATGCGTCCACAGTGCAGGAATTTTAAGTAAATGAGGGAATTCTTGACGTAGGTAGCGCGAACTACGTCCCTTAAAAGCTTTAACTACTGAATTAATCGGTGTGCTTGGATCATGCTCCACCAAAACATGAACATGGTCTGGTGCTATCTCCAGTGCTTTGATAATCCATTCTTTTTCATTTGCAACCTCAGTAATGATTTGACTGAGACGGATTTTAACATCGCCCACAAGCACTTTCTTTCGTCGTTTTGGTATCCAGACAAGATGAACAGTGGCTGAGCCTACAGAATGATTGTTATGTCGATATTCTCTTGCAGAATCCTTCATTGTATATAGCCGCAATCTATTGACATCTATGATAATCAGAGTTAGTGTAGATGACAAGCAGACAGTAACAAAAACAGGAGGTGATTTAATTGACTCGGAGTACAACTTCATCGTTCATAACTGAAATACCGTTAATCGTAGATAGTAGACAAGAAATAGAATTGCTGTCTCGCTTCCAAGCAGGAAGACAGCTATACAATGCCTGCTTACATGAAGCAATGAAGCGATTAGAGTTAGTTCGCAACTCCGAGTTATATAATGCTGCTAGGAAAATTTCTAGAACTAAGAAGAAAGAACGTAGTGAAGCTTTTAAGAAAGCGCGAGAGCAGTACAGATACTCCGAGTATGACTTACACACTTTCGCTACTATAACAAGTAAGAATTCTAAGTGGATAGCTGAAAAAATAGATTCCAATACTCAACAGAAACTAGCTACACGAGCATTCAAGACGAGTGAAAGAGTTATGTTGAATGTGTCGTCAGGTGTACGGTACAAGGTATCTAGTCGTTTTCGTTCAGTGGAAGGTAAAACCAACAAGCAGGGATTGAGATGGAAAGATGATTGCTTGGCATGGGGCAAACTTATACTAAAACCAATCATTGACTCAACCAATCCGGTCATTCGGCATGGACTGGAATCTCCTGTTAAGTATGTCCGCTTGTTGTGGCGTATCTTGAATGGTAAACGTCGTTGGTATTGCCAACTAGTTAATGAAGGATTGCCTTATCAAAAGCCTCGGAATTATGTTTCTGACGGTGTTGTTGGTCTAGACCTTAACATCAATAACATTGCTTTTGTTGGCGACAACCACGCTGATTTGTTACCCTTTGCTGAGAATGTACCTACATTTCAAAAAGAGATAGCAGCGCTGCAAAGAAAGATGCAGCGTTCTCAACGTGCTAGCAACTCAAACAACTTTGAACCGAACTTCAAGGCAAGGAAGGGTCGCAAAATCGTTATCAAGAAAGGGAGGGTCAAAAAAGGTAAGGCTCAATGGAACAAGTCCAACAACTACTTCAAAGCTGCCGCCAAGAAACGCGAACTAGAACGCAGAAAAACTGCGTACGCTAAAACTCAGAATCGTCGTGTTGTTAACCAGATTTTGCGGCATGGTAAGCATATTAAAACTGAAAATGTCAGTGTGAAGGGATGGCAGAAAATGTATGGAAAAGCCATATCTGCTAAATCCCCAGGATTTGTGCAATCTGAATTGAAGCTCAAGGCTGAGAGAGCCGGAGGTTCATTCACCAAGTTCTCTACTTCAAAAACAGCGTTAAGCCAAACTCATTTGGACGGAACGCGCTTCAAGAAGTCTCTGTCAGAACGAGTTCACCGCGATGTAACAGGTATCCCAGAACATCATCGTGATTTGTTTAGCGCGTTTTTGAGTAAGTACGTAAATCAGGATAAGTTGTCATTGCAGGATGTTCTTAACGAGTATCCGGGGCTGGAACCAGTCTTGTTGGAGGCATGGCAACGTTATTTAACCCGCAAGCAAGTAAGCACGTCTGAAAGCAGGTCGTCTGATTCGCCCTCAGAGTGGGTTTCCAGCGAGCTACTAACTTCTGACCAGATAGCTATAACGAGCGAAAAGTCAGACAGGGATGTGGCGTGATTCCCCGTCTCTTTAGAGCGGGGAGGGTTCAATGCTCGAGGATATTCCCTAACCGGGCAATGTCCTCTTGATTAGCAATCTGGCTGTATTCAAATTGAGAAGTCATAGCATCTACTGCCTAGCACGAAAAAACTACAAACATACTACAAGAGGCGATGTGTCAGCGCCTCACCCAAAAGGTTCACCCAAATGGGGGATGTTTTTTAGCTTTATTGTTTATTGCTAACTTTTAATTCCGAACTCTGTGCCATTGAGACGACTGAGAAAAGTACGTAGGCGATCGCTTTCTGGATTAGAGATAACTTTGGCAGCCGGACCTTGTTCTACCACAACACCTTGATCCAAAAACATAACCCGATGTGCCACTTCACGGGCAAATTGCATTTCATGAGTGACAACTACCATCGTCATACCTTCTGCTGCTAGTTGCTGCATGACTTGCAACACTTCACCAACAAGTTCCGGATCTAGGGCGCTGGTTGGTTCATCAAAAAGCATAACCTGGGGGTTCATACACAAGCTGCGGGCAATAGCTGCCCGTTGCTTTTGTCCACCCGAAAGTTGTTCTGGATAGGCAGATGCTTTGTCAAAAAGTCCAACTTTTTCGAGATAAAATCCTGCCAGTTGTGTACTTTCTTTCGCAGATTTCCCCAGCACTTTACGTGGAGCAAGTGTGAGGTTTTCTAGTACGCTCAGATGAGGAAACAGGTTAAACTGCTGGAAAACCATGCCTACTTGTGTTCGTAGTTCTCGTAGTTGCCTGTTGGTGAAACTAGGTTGCGATAAATCAATACCATTGACGACTAAACGCCCACAATCTATATTTTCCAAGCGGTTGAAGCAGCGCAGCAGAGTACTTTTGCCACAACCAGAGGCACCAATGACTGCTACGACTTCTCCTCGTTTGATTTCGCCGGTGATTCCCTTGAGCACTTTTAGGGAACCATAGCTCTTTTCAATGTCTTTAAAGATAATTGCAGGGGTGGAATTGTCCATTTCCCATGTTTATTGCACTATAGTTAATTATACCTGAACAGCCGGGAATGAGAAAAAACAAAAGTTAAGCTAGTACGTATTTAATATATTTAGTTTTTCATGTCATTGATAGCATAAAATACAAAAAATAAAAAATTTTCTACACTTGATAGGAACTTATTACTCCCTTCTGTAGTACCTGAAAAGATGATTCTTTGAAAATCTCATCTGTGTTAGCAATTATTTATCCGGAAAAAAACAATGTTCGAGCAAAAAATTAGGCGATCGCATTTCATTAAACATTTTTTAGCGGGTTTTGGTGCAGCTATCATTTTGTCAGCTTGTGACTCAACCAGCAATACTAGCAGTTCCTCTAAGAACGGAAATTCTCAACAAACAGCTACAGCAGGTAAAACCATCAAGGTTGCCACAGACGGAACCTTTCCGCCCTTTGTATTTAAAGGAACGGGAAATGAAATTGTGGGTTTTGACATTGACGTGATCAAAGCAGTCGCAAAAGTAGCTGGAATGACAATTGAATTCCAGACTATGCCTTTTGATGGCATGATTCCCGCACTACAGGCAAATACTGTAGATGCAGCCGTCGCTGCTATGACGATAACACCCGAACGCGCCCAGACAATATCCTTTTCTCGACCTTATTTTAAAGCAGGGTTGGCGATCGCAGTCCGCCAAGACAACGCAACTATTACCAACTTAGATAGTTTAAAAGGCAAAAAAATTGCCGCCCAAATTGGTACAACAGGAGCTAAAAAAGCCAGAAGCATTTCAGGTGCCGAAGTGCGGGAATTCGACTCAGCCCCTTTAACTTTCCAAGAACTAGCAAATGGGAATGTGGATGCAGCCATTCATGATGCTCCCGCGATTCAAGAAGCTATCAAGACTGGTAACATCAAAGGTATAAAGGTAGTTGGCGAACTAGTTACCGAAGAATATTATGGCTTTGCCCTGCCGAAAAACTCTCCCAACCTCAACGCCATCAACACAGCTTTGACAAAGATAATTTCAGATGGTACCTACGCTCAAATTTACAAAAAGTGGTTCGCTTCAGAACCTGTAAAACTGCCAGAAAGTGTGCCAGGTTCCTCATGAGGACTGGGGAGAATCAATTCACGCCGCCGCATTCACGCATTAGAAGTCTCTTCCTCATCACCCCATCACCCCACCTCCCCACCACTCCATAATGATTCAAAGTCTAACTATCATTCTCAACGCCCTGCCAGATTTACTGCTTGGCACTGTCATAACACTTGAAATTGCCGCATTTTCCGTTGTTTTTGGCATGGTTGGCGGCTCGTTGATAGCAATTGCCCGACTTTCGCCAATTTTGCCTCTGAGATGGGCAACTCGCGCTTACATCGATTTCTTTCGCGGTACACCTCTGCTCGTGCAGATTTTTATGATTTACTTCGGCTTGCCAGCACTGGCTCAAAGCATTGGCATACCCCTGCGCTTTGACCGTTTAGTTGCTGCGGTTGTTGCTTTGAGCCTCAACGCTGCTGCATATATAGGCGAAATCGTTCGCGCTGGAATTCAATCGATTGAACCAGGACAAGCAGAAGCCGCAAACTCGCTGGGTATGAGTGGAATGCAGATCATGCGCTACATCATCTTTCCCCAAGCGTTGCGTCGCATGATTCCACCACTCGGAAATGAATTTATTACCCTGCTCAAAGACACCAGTCTTGTAGCAGTCATCGGCTTTGAGGAATTATTCCGACGCGGTCAATTAATTGTCGCTAATACTTATCGGGCTTTCGAGATTTACACCGCAGTTGCCTTAGTTTATTTGGTTCTCACTTTAGCTTCATCTCAATTTTTCTCTTTTCTGGAAGTTTGGATGAACCCAATCAAGCGTAAAAAAGCAAGCCAAACTCGATTGAGTCTCTAAAAGCTCAATGCAGAAGTTATTCTCCATGTTACTAATTTCTTTGGAGATAAAGCAAGCGTCAATAAGCTGAAAATCCTATAATTTGCATACTATATTTAAATGAAATTGTTGTGGGGTGGGCATCCTGCCCGCCCAGATTGTGCAAATTAAAGGCACAACAGCTTAACACAATTTTAACTTACTGCGCGCTTAAACATTGATACCAGTTTTAGACGAAGCGATCACCCGTGGATAAAATTGAGAGATTGCAACTACAACCTAGCCAACAAGACAAGAGCAAGATTGAAAGCACAAAAAGAAATCCACTTTTTTCAGGAAATTAATGAACTATATAAAGCTACAAATTCTCGACATAGAGCAGTTTGTAATTTGTTTGATATTCTCAGATTAGAGGACTTAGAGGTAGAAGCAGTAAAAGCGCTGCCGCCCTACCGAAAAGGCTTTTATCATGTGAGCTTCAAGAAAAGCCCAAGTAACTCATCTGTTTTTATCAATGCTGACAAATTTGAAAACAGACGAGACTGTCTTGTATTCAGTTCACCCTATCATATCTATTCTTGGCAAAGAGACTCAAACACCAAAGGCTTTGTCTTTTACTTCAAAGATGAATTTTTATCCTGCGATATTTTGAGCGAGTTTCCCTTCTTCAACGTTACGGAAAGCAATCTCTTCGAGCCTAAACAAGCGGAATCAGAAAAGCTACTAGGCTACTTTCAAATGATTTGGGCAGAGTTTAGAGGTACAAATTCATACAAAACCCATATCACTCAATCGTTGGTACTGGCTCTACTTTATTATTGCAAATCACTTTATGAAAAATATACAGCCCAAGCAAAAGACCAACCCCGTAGCCTCATCATCTTAAACCAGTATCAGCAACTCATTAATAAATTTTATTTACAGAAAAAGACAGTTGAGGAATACGCAAGTTTGTTAGGCATTACCTCTAATCACCTAAACGAAGTCATAAAGCAAGCCACAGGTAAGACAGCCCGTAGCTTTATCGTTGAACGTATTCTGTTGGAGGCTAAGAGCCTTTTAACTCATACGGAATTAGATATTGCTGACATTTGCCATAACTTACAATTTGACGAACCCACGAACTTTGGCAAGTTCTTCAAAAAATATGTTGGGTTGACACCGCTGCAATTTCGTAATCAGAAGCAGCTTAAGAATTAATCCGAGTTATTTACCATTTTATCCAGGAATTGTATTACCACCGTCTAGCAAGTAGAGACTACCCTGGGAATGTCATGTCTTGGTCATCACATCATTCTAATAACAATGAAAACCACAGATAATACTATCCTCATTACAGGTGGAGCAACGGGAATCGGATTAGCCTTAGCAGAGGCTTTCCTAAGAGAAGGCAACAAGGTAATTATCTGCGGAAGAAGAGAGAAAAAATTACAAGAAGCAAAGACAAAGCTTCCTTCGCTTCATGTCATGAACTGCGATGTTTCAAAAGACAGCGCCAGAGAAAACTTATTTGAATGGGCTACCAATACATTCCCAAATTTAAACATATTGATAAACAATGCAGGGATTCAAAAAGAAGTCGATTTGACAAAAGGAGCAGTAGATTTATCGGGAGAAGATGAGATAAACATCAACTTAAAAGCTCCAATTCATCTATCCACAATGTTTATACCTCACTTAATCAAGCAGAGAGAATCGGCAATTGTAAATATTACCTCTGGTTTAGCATTCACACCGCTTGCGGTTGTTCCTATCTATTGTGCAACAAAAGCAGGTTTGCATTCATTCAGTCAATCTTTAAGGCATCAATTGCGAAATACATCAATTCAAGTCTTTGAAGTAGCCCCACCTATTGTTGATACAGAGTTAGACAGGAGTGCAAGAGAAAACCGAGAACAAGAAAACGTAGTCATTTCACCTGTGGAGGTTGCTGAGGCAACTCTTAAAGGTATAAGTGAAGACCAGGTTGAAATTGTCATTGGTTTAGCAAGTAACTTACGTTCTGCTCCTGAGAAAATGTTTAATATCATTAATCGCTTTTGAGTCGGCTGTGGAGTACCTTGATTGACGCGCAACTCGTCAGCAGGCTTTTGCTGACTTCAATACAGATCAATATGCCTACCTATCGACAACATTAGACTTCTTGCAAAAATACGATTTATGAATTTTTGAACCACAGATGTAGGCGTAAGCCGTGCCGTAGGCTACACAGATAAATATCTGTGTAAATCTTGTGTCCATCTGTGGTTTACAACAATTTTCAATTAATTACTGGTGTTTAGACTAAAAATAGGCGATTGCGCGCAGCGCAGTACCCCTTGGGCAATCGCCAAAAAATAGTTATTTTGTACTAAAACGAGCGCGGCACTACCTTTGAGACATGAACGGATCACAAGTGGGGAAAGTCCAATTGAAAAAGCGGTTTGGCAACTCAAACAGGTATGTAAGCATCTACCTGTTAGACCGATATCAGTTTGGGACAGTGAGTATGGTTGCGCCCCTTTTGTGTTAAAAACTGCTCTTCTTAGGAGCAGATATTCTGGTACGATTGCGGTCTAATCTTTGTTTATGGGGCGAACCAGAAGCTTATTCGGGTAAGGGACGACCCAAGAAACATGGGTCTAAATTCAAACTCAATGAACCCACAACATGGAGTGAGGCAGCATCTGTGTTAGAGGTAAATGACCCGAAACTACAATGGGTGCGTGTTACCTTATGGCAAAATTTGCATTTTCGCAAGGCTGCTACACGCCCACTGTTACTCATGAGAGTTGAACGTCTTAATGAACAAGGTAATTTGAGGGTGTCTAAACTCCAGTCATTCCGGCGCAGCCGGAATCAATATTAGTTGTTGGTCTGACGCGATGAAACTGAGAATCCTTGCCACAGGTGCACTGCTAGCCACAGCCTGGTTCGCGATGCCCGTCAAAGCTCAAAATACCGAAACCGTGCAGCCGGTAACGCCCTCTGCACAAGCCCAGCCAAGTGGAGATCAAGTTCTGCAAGCCTCTTCTCAAGACCGAGCAGATTCGTTGCCAAACCCCTTTAAGGATGTGCCGCCGAACCACTGGGCGCTCATCGCAGTTATGAGTATCTATTACTGCGGTGCGTATACCGGGGTGCTCCCGCTAGAGCGGGTTAGACCCTATTTGCAACAGCCCCAAGCCCCAGCATCAAAGCAGCAACACTCAAAATTATGGGTAACGGAAACTTTAAGCCGAACTCCCCTTAGCGGGGGAATTTCGGAAGGCTGAAACTATTGCTATGTGGTTCATAGCGCTAATTAAAGTCCAGGCTTCTCAACTTTGCCTGGTTTGATTTAAACGCTGGCTTCTTCAAATAACCGATTCAGACTAGCGACGAACTCCTCTATCTGTGCCTTATCCATGTCGCGCCACCCATCAAATCCCAGGAGGGATGTGACAGTTTGTTGCCTAACCGGATAAAATTCAGCGATCGCATGCGTTGATACCCAGAGTCGGACTTTTCCATCCATCGCAGGCTGTCCCGAAATGATAAACAGGCATTGAGAGGAATTTCTTCGCGCAGTACATAGCAAGTGAGCCGCAGGACTAATCATCAGGTTAGTAGGCCACGGATTCAGTGTAAGATGGTGTTTCTTGGCTGCTTGTATCACCATCTGAAATTCTTTGCCAATGCCACGAGCCTCAGCCATCGCCATGAGTGGTTCTACACTCAAGCGTTGATTTTTCAGACTGGTTGTCAATTGCGTTCCGTTTGAGGAAGCAACCCGATGCGTTATTGGGGATAGTTCAGACAACTGCTCTTGCGGGGGCACAGTTGTGCGATCGCTTTTAGCAGTTAAGCGCTGTAGCTCTACCAACTGGTGCTGCATCTGAGCGAAACTCTTGAACAGTTGCGGGAGTCTGGCGAGTTTGCCATTAAGCTTTGGGTGCGCTAACCCGGTTTGACCACCGTTGACTGTTTCGGCAGGAGGGGTTGAGGATTGTACCTGTTGGCGTAGGGATTGGAGTTCTGCTCTGATCTGTTGAATTTCTTGCTTCAGATTGCTGGTGTCAAAGTAGGGAGGAAGTGCAGAAACATGCTGTTGCAGTTGGGTGGTGGTTTGGCTTAAGTCTTCTATCTGCTGTAGCTCTGAGCGCTGGTTAAATGCCTCTGT
>NZ_CAWUDP010000137.1:0-21490 GCF_963920835.1 Scytonema sp. PCC 10023 | reverse complement strand
TGGCGACAATCATTTCTTCATTTTCCACTGAACAAGGTCCAGCCACGACTACTAAAGGATGATTTTGACCAAATGTTACTGGACCATTGGGAGTTGGCACAACCACTTCAGTTGTTTCACCGTAACGATATTCTAAGGAAGCCCGCTTAAATGGGTGTTTTACCCGAGTCACCTGTTCTATCCAGGGGCTGATTTGTTGTATGTTTTCCCTACCAATAGCAGTTGTATCACCCACCAAGCCAATGACAACTTTGTCGTTGCCGACTACTTTTTCGACTGTTACCGGATAGCGACGCAGTTCTTGAATGATTCTTTCGATTTCTCCTGCGGGTGTTTGGGATTTGGTGATGACAATCATTTTTTTTCCTCGTCAATATAGTTGTGGTTTTTCTTGAGTGTGTTTGTCCGCCCTGAGTTATTTGGCGGTTTGAACTCGTTTTTTCGATTCTGAATATCTATAGAGGTCAGGGTTGAAAACTTATGCAGGTCTGTCTACCTATGTGGTTTTTCTTGAGTATGTTTGTCCGCCGTGAGTTATTTGGCGGTTTGAACTCATTTTTTCGATTCTGAATATCTATAGAGATCAGGGTTGAAAACTTATGCAGGTCTGTCTCCCTATGTGGTTTTTCTTGAGTGTGTTTGTCCGCCGTAAGTTATTTGGCGGTTTGAACTCATTTTTTCGCTTCTGAATATCTATAGAGATCAGGGTTGAAAACTTATGCAGGTTCGCCTGCCTTTTTGGAAAAAATTTCTAATTAATAATTTTTTAGAAGATTCAGAGCAGTGTAGTGCTTGTTATGGTTACAAAAAGTAGTAAGTAACAGTAAACAAATTACGTTTTTATACAAAAAGTTTATAAAAAAAATGTCTTAATTATAACTAGTCTTATGCGCTTTTCCGCAAAATGTACGCAAAAGACGAGCGTTTTCGATCCTTAGAGTATTTCAGTGGTGTCAATAAAAACTGTTACCAGAAGCGATCGCCTTCTGAGCCAAGCGTTCGGTTTGTTAGCAATTTATACCAATTTTCTGTAAACTTGCGCTTAAGAATTAGTGGCAAATCACTATGAATCTTAAAGATTTCAAGCCATATCTTTGCGAAATACTAAGCGCACCTATTCTTGTGCTTTTATACCAAAAAATGTATGATTCATGAAAATTTCCTAGTAATAATACAGAGATAATGAAATATCGACAAAAAATCGTCATAACATTCTTTGTTGCCATGATTATTGTTATGACTATGTTGAAAGCTCCAGCAACGGATACCACCCTGGTGAGAAAGAACGTTGTTGAGCTGACTGCACAGGAAAAATCAGACTTTGTTCATGCTATCAAAACATTAAAAACACTACCCGGTACTAACAGCAAAAATGTCAGTCTCTATGACGAGCTTGTTGCCATCCATTCAGGAGCAATGACATTCGACAAAATGCAATTGGGTGGTTTAGTTATATTACCGCAGGACACACCTTCCACAGGACCTGCGACTGGAGCTGATGCGGCTCATGAACATGGGGGATTTCTACCTTGGCACCGTGAATATTTAAGCCGATTTGAAAAAGCCTTGCAGTCAGTCAATCCTAAAGTCACCGTTCCCTACTGGGATTGGGCAGATCCAAGATCTGTTGATGTTATTTTTGACGCCAACTTTTTGGGGACAAATGGCACAGGATCAACACTAATTATTGAGTTTCCAGATGGTGGAGCTACTATTAGGCTTGATGGGGGTCCGGTAGTGTCCGGTAATTTTTCCGAAGCTAATGGCTGGACTATAGTCCCGGATTTACATAGCAACATCGGTACAGCCGAAACTTTAGGCACGACACTCATACGCTATCTAGCAAGTCCAAATGCGCCTGCTGGGTTTGGATTCCCCTTAGATAAGGCAGAAACAGACCGAATAGTTCAGTCGCCAGACTATGCTACGTTTCGCCGTTTCGTGGAGGGAGAGATTACCATCAATGCAGACGGCACTCAAACTGAATGTCTAAACATCCCATGTAATCATAACCTCGTTCATTCATTGGTTGGTGGGAGTGTGCCTAATCCTAATCCAAACGAAACGAATCGGCGTATACTATCATTCGGAACTATAAGCAACACTCCTGCTTCTCCCAACGACCCAGTTTTCTGGCTACTTCATGCCAACGCAGATCGTCTTTGGGCTGAATGGCAGAAGAATGGTCGCAAAGGTAGCGAATTTTATGCTGTTCCAGGTACAGAACGTTACGGACACAATCTCAATGATAAGATGTGGCCTTGGGACGGAGGTGATTCCATACCAGGGTCAATTGGTAGCACAGATATACGCCCCTACTTACCAGTTGTTTCACCTGATGATATTGTCAGACCTATAGATACTTTGGATTGGCGTTCGTACGGCTATACCTATGACACTCTTGTCAAACGAGTTCCCTAAACTTCTTCTACATTCGGTCTATAAGGTTTGGCTGCTTTGGGTGCAGCTTTGTTGTTGTGGCGCAAACGCTCATATCTACCCCTATGACAGTTCAAAGTGCGAAAGGTAGGGTACAAGAATTGATTTTTGACCAAGCTCTCCGGGCAATGCAGAGGGCAGAAGGAAGAAATTTTTAATTATCTAAAAGCTCTCTTGCCTTGCGCAAATTGGCTATAAGCTCCCACCAAATCAGAGATTTGGTGGTCTTTAATTGCAAGGGGTTAGCATTCCCTTCCAATTGTCTTGAGCATATCTGCCTCTAGCATAGCTGCCTTCTTCAAGAGATTCAGAGCAGTGTAGTGCTGATTATGGTTGCAAAAAGCAGTCAGTAAACAAGTAAATAATTATATTAAAGAAATATCCTAAATATCACTCATCTGATGCGCTTTTTCCCAAAATTTTACCTAAAAAACGAGCGATTTTCGTCCTTAAAGTATTTCAGTAGTTCAAGAAAAACCGTTGCTAGGAGGGAGCGATCGCTGTTGGTTGAGGCGATCGTTGAGTTTGTAAAGAATTTACTACTATAGTTATTTTTTTTACAAAAAATATGTATGATTTAGTTTCATTTTTCTGAGTAATAATACAGATTCATGAGATATCTACAAAAAATTGTCACAACAATAAGTTTTGGCACGGCTATTGCCATGACTATGTTGCAAATTCCAGCAATAGCAAGCACCTTGGTGAGAAAGAACGTTATTGACCTGACACCACAGGAGAAATCAGACTTTGTTAATGCTGTCAAAACATTAAAAACCATACCCGGCACTAACAACAAAAACGTCAGTCTCTATGACGAGTTTGCTGCCATCCATAATGGAGCAATGACATTCGACCCAATGCAATTGGGCGGTCTGGTTATGTTGCCGCAAGACACACCTTCCACAGGACCTGCTACTGGAGCTGATGCGGCTCACGAACATGGGGGATTTTTACCTTGGCATCGTGAATATTTAAGCAGATTTGAACGAGCTTTGCAGTCAGTCAATCCTAATGTTACTCTTCCCTACTGGGATTGGGCAGATCCAAGATCTGTTGATGTTATTTTTGACCCCAACTTTTTAGGGACAAATGGCTCAGGATCAACGCTGATTATTGAGTATCCAGATGGTAGACCTACTATTAGGCTTGATGGGGGTCCGGTAGTGTCTGGTAATTTTTCCGAAGCTGATGGCTGGACTCTAATCCCGGACTTAAATCGTAACATAGGTACAGCGGAAACTCTAGGCACGTCACTTACACGCTATCTACCAGATCCAAATGCGCCTGCTGGGTTTGGATTTCCTTTAGATCAAGCAGAAACAGACCGAATAGTGCAGTCGCCGGACTATAATACGCTTCGCCGTTTCGTGGAGGGAGAGATTACCATCAATGCAGACGGCACTCAAACTGAATGTCTAAACATCCCATGTAATCATAACCTTGTTCATGGATTGGTTGGTGGGAGTGCTCCTAATCCTAATCCGAACGAGACGGAGCGGCAAATATTAACATTCGGTACAATGAGCAACACTCCTGCTTCTCCCAATGACCCTGTTTTCTGGCTGCTTCATACCAATGTGGATCGTCTTTGGGCTGAATGGCAGAATAACGGTCGCCAAGGTAGCGAATTTTATGCTGTTCCAGGTACAGAACCTTACGGACACAATCTCAATGATAGGATGTGGCCTTGGGACGGAGGTGATTCCATACCAGGGTCAATTGGTAGCACAGATATACGCCCCTACTTACCAGTTGTTTCACCTGATGATATTGTCAGACCTATAGATACTTTGGATTGGCGTTCGTACGGCTATACCTATGACACTCTTGTCAAACCAGTTCCCGAAACTTCTTCTACATTCGGTTTATTAGGTTTGGGTGCTTTGGGTGCAGCTTCTTTGTTGCGGCGTAAACGCTCATATCCAGAGCAAACGCATCTAAATTCCGTCGGAAAGTAAGATCAGGTTGCAAGTTGGTATTTTTGCCAGCTAATAGGCGATTGGTGCATTTACCACTTATTTATTTATTTATGTGGATTGAGTGTTGAGTTTTGAATTATTAATGTGTGGATGCGTTCTTTAAATTGTTCTGCCCTTTGTTCGTTAGGAATTTCTGCCACCAAAGTTTCTATAAGTTGATTTGGAGTTAAATTTGGGTGTGCATCCAAAGTATGTTCGAGAATGACGCTCGCAACAGGACCAACAAAACTAGTTAGTTCTCGCCGACAATGTTCTAAAAACTCTGGATTGCTAATCGCAGGATAGCTTCCCTGGGGTTGCAGTGAGTTGATATAATTCTTAAGATTTTGGGAGTTAGGTTGAATAGAACGTTGGATGCGATTTCTAAACTCTTGTGCCAATTGTGCATCAGGAATTGCCCCGGCTAGCGATTCAATGAATTCGTTTCCTGCTATCTCTGGGGTTTTGTTCAAAGTCTGTTTCACCAAAAAGCTGGCGAAAGGACCAACAAAACTAGTCAATTCTCGCCCGACAAAGTCTAAAAATTCTGGATTGAGAGAGACAGGCGTTTGTGTCTGCAATTGAGTATTTGTTTCACCCGCTTGACTAAGCTTTTGTTCTAGTTCTGCTAAAACGAGGAAATCTTCTAAATCTTTATTGCGAAGTGCTTTTGGTTTTTCCTGCGCTTGGGAAATGTTACTGTTAACTCGCCCTGTTTTGGGCAACAGGCTCGAAACTATGCCACCAAGTGAAAATGGTGACTTTTTATTGTCATTATTTTTATTGTCATTATTATTGTTATGATTATGGTTATTATCATGATTAAGCTCCACCAGAACTTCTTTGGCTGACTGGTAGCGCTGTGTTGGGACTTCTGCCAGCATTTTTTCGAGTATGCGAGCTAAAGAGTCACTGATATTCGCGTAGGAGCGCCATTGCCACTTTAGAGAACCATCTATCAACAAATATGGCATTCTCCCAGTCAAAAGGACAAGCGCACAAACGGCAAGTGCGTAGATATCACTAGAGGGGTAGCAATGTCCTAAACGCAGCTGTTCAGGTGGAGAGTAGCCAATTTTCCCCACGACTGAACCGTGAACTAAGTACTGGTGCTCTGGAGATTCATCTGATAATATCTGGGTTAATTTCTCCTTAACCACTCCAAAATCAATCAGCACCGGTTTAGATTGATTACGAGCAAGCATGATATTATCGAGTGAAATATCGCGATGAATAATGTTGGACTCGTGGATATATTCCAACACTGGCAACATATCTAGTAGCCATGCTCTCACTTCAGTTTCGGAAAATGGCTTACCTTTTGCAGAAAGACGTTCGGATAAAATTTGTGCATAAGTTTTGCCATCAATATATTCCTGGACGATGAACAGCCGCTGGTTGTCCGTCAACCAAGCCAGAAATTTGGGAATTTGAGGATGCTGAATTTGGTATAAAACTTTCGCTTCCCGCTCAAATAGCTCCCTAGATTTACGAATAATACCTTCTTTGGTGGTTGCAGGTACAAACTCTTTGAGAACACAGGCTTCACCAAAGCGCTGAGCATCAAATGCTAAGTAAGTTCGTCCAAACCCCCCTTGTCCAAGGGTTTTCTCAATTCGATAACGATTATTGATGAAAGTTCCTGGCTTAAGTTCTGTAATCATTTGTAAGTTCTTGTTTAACTATAAATACGCTTTTTAATTTCATAGGGTTAGAGATTCACTCATTATGCACATGGCTAAAGTTGCGTATCGCCGTCGCTCATGTCAACTTTAGGTACGCACCTCAGCTAAGTTTTTAACTCGCCTTGCATAGTGCCGCCACTCGTATGTACCGTTATGGCAGAGGACTTCAAAGGCAGTCTAGTTAAAGATTACTTACAGCAGATCATATTATATTTAACGCCTTAACGCCTCTACAGCATGGCTGAAGAAACAAAAGCATACAGTTTTCAGCAACCCCCGAATCGTACTTAAAAATACAAGATTTCAAAAATACAAGATTTCGCATTCATAATCTTCTGGTGTCGGCTCTACCTGCCACACCAACCCTTCCCCAGCATCGCCCAAAGCCACTTCAACGTAAAGCCTGTTTACAGGTTTTGTGGCTTGCGCTTGATTACCCTCGAATGGCTGTAAATCTTCAGTCAGGAGTTTCAATTTAAATCCACTGGGAATCAGTTCGCCTCTATTTCCATTGCGTAGTTCAAAGCGCCATATGCTATCTTCAATACTACCTTTGGGTTGCAGCCGCAATTCGTATGGTTGTTGGGCAATGGTTAATTTTCGTACCAAAGTTGGCGTTGCCGATTCCGGCTCTGAACCCCTAGCACCTGCTAAAGTTGGCTGTAACTCTACACTTCCCCAACCAAATTTTTGTGCAAAATCTGATACACCAGATTGTACCCATTGACGAATCGACCACTGTTGTTGCGCTCCTTGACGTTGTTCGTACAAACGTTGTCTCCAACCTCCATGTTCTAGGAGCGCTCCCCAGGTTTGAAACGGTACTGCTAAGCGTGGTAATATAAGCCTGGGATTTCCTAAACGTTGGAGCAAGTTTTCTGCTTGAGCAGCGGATAATTCTGGCAAGGGTGCAGTTTCAAGGTGAGTCACTTCTTCTGGACAGATTTCACGCGCCATCCACAAGATATTGAGATTAGAAATCAAATCCTCTCCATTTAAACAATAAGCGCGATCGCTCGCATCATAACTGCCTATAGTCTTAAGTTGGGCGTGTGTTGTACACCCCCAAATCCGAATATAGCCTTCTTCCAGATTGACTTGCACTGCTAGATAATAATCAGCACTCCAGTTCGGAATATCAACCCATTCTTGAGGAACGCGCAGTTCGCTCAAATCAAGCGCTTCACTCGGAATTAATGCTATCCGTGTCGTTCCGAGGGAAATACCTGTGCCATTAACGACTTCCCAAATGCTGGGTAAAGCCTTCAAAGCAGGAAAAACAGTCGCATCTTTTGCGTATTCTTCCCGCAGCCAAGGTAGAACAGTGTTTAAGCTCAAGCGGTTGATATAGGCATTCCAACGACGATTGGTGCTGGAAAAACCTTGGCTTTGCTCCCAAATCTTTGTTTTCTCGGCTTCAGAAATTTCTAGCCACATATCTGTTGTATTTATTAAGGTGAGTGCGCCTGGTTCAAGTGTCATGATTGTTACTCCTATTAAACTGAGGGATGGCTATAGTGAGCTTGTAACCATTCCTCTAAAACAGTGTTGATATAGTTTAATACCTGTGAGTTTAGGGAAATATGCAGCGATTCTTTGGTCCAGTTTGCAAGTTTAAGTAGTAATACGTCTTTAGACTTAGTGAGCCGACGAGAAACAGTGTACTGCTTGACTCCTAATTGTTTTGCAATCTCCTGTTGCTTTAAATTTTCGCTGTAGTAGAGTTTGACGATATTTTGCGCTTCTGCATCCAGTTCGTTCAAAGCTGCAAGTAACACACTACTGATTTCAGACTGCTGTGACTGTCGCTCAACGAGTTCTTCTTGAGCAACAATTTCCGTAAGTAACGATTCCTGCTTGAGTTGCGGTAAAAAATCTTGAAATTCCCCAGAATCATCATCCCCTCTCGGCGCATTCAGGGAAGCCATATTTGGGTACAAATAAGCGCGGGCTGCTTTCGCACAAGCAACCAGCCATTTTTCTATCGTTTCCGGACTGGACTCTGCGCCTGGGCTTGACAGTTGAGTCTGGCGTTGGAAATTGTAAAGCTGAGCGATCGCAGTCCATATAGCGTCATCTGGTCTTGCCAATTTGCGAGTCCCAGTAGATTGCTGTGGAGCATATAGCGACTGATAACATTTCCAAGCTAAGACATAACGTTCTATTGTGTCCGCACTCAGCCCAGCATTTTGTAAAGACTCTACCAACCGCTTTTGGCTCAACCTCCGCAACAATCGCCAATTAGTACTAATATCAACTTCGTTCTGCTGGCGCAGCATTTCCTTGAGTTCGCTGCTAAAAATCGCACTGGCGTAATTCTTGAGGTTAAAACCCATCTCGGGTTTAAACCTTTTCAATACCTTATCTGTACTCGTTGTCACCATTTGGAAGCAGTCAGATAAAGTGTACTGCCCAGAAGAAAAATTAACAACTGTTTTCTTCGCCGCCCAAAAGCACACTTCTTGTAAATAAGCTGACAAATGTCCTCGTGCCAGATTTTCGGTTTGCTTTTGCCATACTTTATACCAGTAAGACACCCAAAAAGTCTCAGAATTTTCTGGTTCTGATAAACGCGCCTGACAATTGAGTATATTTCGACGCAGTTTACTATCAGTAGCCCAACCGATGACCCTGTCAGCGTCAAATTGTAAGAAAGTCGTAAATAGCTCAGTGATACCTTGGCGGGAACGCATAAACTAACCAACTTATAAATGGTCAACTAAACAACTCATAAATGGAGCACCACATTAATGGATAGGTACATCACAAATACACTTATGCAGTCTAATGATGGTGCTACAACACCTAGAGCTTGCCTGCCAACTCTATTTTAGAGGTCTGTTATCAATATTAATAATGACTTTCATGTTTTGCGTTATACCATCATTAACTTTTGTAACAGTTAACGAAATTTGCAAAATAAACTTGATTAATAAATATAGGGAAAGGTGTTTGATGCCTACAGGTAAAATCCGTATTGAGTGAGCCAATGGAGGTGCATTTTGAACTTTCATTTAAGTACATTAACGCAGCAGATTTGCTATAGTAAGTGAAAGGGAAAAGAATTTCCTTGAAGCTACAGATTAAAGCCCTGATCGGTTTGGCTAAACGGACTCATAGTGAATTATTAAAGTTTTTTTAGGATTAAGTAGTAAATATGTCTCCGCTCGGTGTTGGTTCTAGTGGCTCGACTCATATATTAACAACAGGAGAAGCTAAGCTTTGGATTTTATTGGTAGGTGTTAACGAATACCAAGACAGAAGCTTACCTTCTTTGCGCTACCCAGCGTTAGATTGCCAAGGGTTAGGAGAAGCGCTCAACAGCGCCACCCAAGGATTTCCTAATAAGGAAGTGATTGTTCATCACGATTTTGCGGCAAAACCCCCGACTTTGCAAATGATTCGTGGGAGCCTGGAACAAATTGTTTCACAGTCTCAATCGCAGGACTCGATCCTGTTATACTTCTCAGGGCATGGAATGTTAGAGCCGAATACTCAACAGGCTGTTCTGTGTCTGGCAGATACCCACAAAGATGACTTGCTAACTACAGGGTTAGGCATGCAGGAACTGCTGCGAATATTAGGGGATAGTCCTGCCAACCAACAGTTAGTTTGTTTAGACACCTGCCATAGCGGTGATATGAGGTTGTTGGGCGGTAACCGTGGGAGCGCCAGAAATGGAAACATCCCTGAGATACCCAATCCCACAACACAAATGATGAATGTCTTGAGACAACGTGCTTCTCAAAGTAAGGGATTTTGCGCCTTGCTATCTTGCGATCAAGGACAACAGTCTTGGGAGTTTCCAGAATTAGGGCATGGAGTCTTCACTTACTATTTAATGCAGGGACTGTTGGGTGAAGCAGCTGATTCACATGGAATCATTGAAGCAGACGGGCTTTACAAATATGTTTACCGCCAGACGCTGCAATATATTGATAAATTAAATCACCAGCTGCGTCTGATTAATCAGCAAAAGCTCAATCGTGGGGATAGTCAACTGCATCCAGAATATCCCCTGCAAACACCCAAACGAATTGTAGAAGGAGTAGGAGAATTAATTGTTGGATTCAAGCCGGCAATTGTTGAATCTCACAAACAGCGACGTGCGGTTGTGATTGATGCACTCTCAAACAAGAAAACGACTATTGACTTGAGTCGATTATTTGCTGGTGCTGGCGGTTTTGAGGTAGAATATTTTCCTCAAAAAGGCAAAAGTTGGTCAGAAGTACGCTTAATCATCCAAGAATTTACTCGTTGGCATGGTGAATCAGAAACAAAATCTCCCTCACAATTGGGGGTGGTGAAAAAGACACCAACATCCTTATTGTACTTACGCGGGTACGTCGAAGAAATCGAAGATGGAGAAGCCTGGTTAATTTTGGGTGATGGAATGCGCCTGAGTCGTTCTTGGTTAAGACAAGAGTTACGCCGCGCTCAAAAAACTCAACAAATAATTATCTTAGATTTCATTATCTCAGAACAATCTGAGGCGACTTCCCTGGAGAATTGGATAGAAGATTTGCAAACAGGCGCAGAGCAAGGACAATGTTTAATAGTCGCTGCAACGCCAAGAGAAAAGCCAGAATTATTTTCCCAAACGGTTCTAGAAACTCTTGTAGTAGCAAATCCGCAAGTCGGATTACCAGTTGCTAAATGGATGACTCAATTACAAAGCGTTTTGCAAGCTAAAGGTATCAAGCTGCATACTTGGCTGTCAGGCACACAAGCAGTTATTGATATTTTACCTGGTAATATTGCCACGATTTTCCAAGATTTGCAGGAACTAGAAGTTTCTGACATTCAGGAAAACAAACAGCAAAACAAGGAAAATTTGCTTTCCATTGCCAATGCGCAGTTGTCACCTTTTGGCAAACCCTTTCAAAAGAATCGGCATGAGGCAAACCCTCCCGCAGCTTCTTCCCACCCATCAGTTTCTGCTTCCTTGTCTTCACCCGAGTCACAACAGGCGTCTCCCTCTCCTTCTGCTGTTGGTGTTCGTCCTTCAGCAACCAAACAACCGGAACAGAATTTGTTCTTGGGTTCAGAACAATATACCAACCTGGAACAGTTGCTAACGCAAGCGATAGGACCGGTTGCGCCAACAATTTTACAAAAAGCTATCAAACAGGCAGGAAATTACCAAGAATTAGTGGCTTCTTTAGCGGCTTACTTATTGCCACAGGAACAAAAACAATTTCAGAAACAGGCGCTCGCGACCTTAGAAACATTCAATGTTTCATCTCCCCGCTCAGCGAAATTATCAACACAGGAGTATCAAAGAATCGATGCCAACTTTATCACTAAATGCGAGCATGAGTTGGCTTATTCAGTTGGTCCGATCGCTAAATTTATCATTAAACAGGTTTTGCAATCTCACCCACAAATTTCCTTACCAGAATTTGTCAGGTATTTGGCAAAGCAAATTCCCGAACCAAAACTCTCTATAGAGTTTGAGCGGCGTATGCTTGAGCAATAGAGTCTTCTTAGATCATCGTTAGTTTCTTAGGGCTACTGAAAATTTCCGCTCTAGAAGTTTGTGGCGAAAGCCTCCGGCTTTTAGCCGGGGGTAAGCTTACCGAAAATTTGGGTTTAAAGCCCCGTCCTAGAAGGACGGCTTTTATTTTGTCTAGGTATTTTAAGAAATGCGTTATCTTTTCTTAAAACTATGTATGATACAAGGAGGAGGTGATGCAAGTGTTTAGTCTAACGTACGAATTTAAACTAAAGCCGACATTAGAACAAGCAGCCATTTTCACAGATTGGCTGGAGCAATGTCGCCAGGTGTATAACTATGCTCTAGCTGAACGCAAAGATTGGTTTAAATCTCGTAGCTGTCAGATTAACGCTTGCTCACTTCGGTCAGAATACATCATCCCCGCAGATACTAAACGCCCAACTTATGCCAACCAGTGCAAGGCATTGACGGCTTATAGAAAGACTAGTCCAGCCTTGCAAAAGGTGCAATCTCAGGTTTTGCAACAAACAGATGAGTTGGCTAGAGCAGGCGTTTGTTAGTATGTGGGAGCAAAATCATGGGTTCCCACGCTTTAAAAAGGCTGGGACGATGCGCTCATTTGTGTTTCCGCAAATGAGTTCTGGATCAATAGAAAACAACCGTATCAAACTACCCATGATTGGGTGGGTTAAGTTTCGTTCCTCTCGTAAGATTCCGGATGATGCCAAGTTAGCGCAAGTGCGAATAGTCCTAAAAGCTAGCGGTTGGTACGCCATGCTGACATTGCAGTGGAATGTTGAAGTTCCTGAGGTAACACCTCATGGAGAAGCAATTGGGATTGACGTAGGAATTAGTCACTTTGCTGCGGTTTCTAACGGTAAATTGTTCCCTAATCCACGACCTTCAAGAGCGCTCGAACGCAAGCTTAAATTGCTGCAACGGAGTGTATCAAGAAAGGTTTTTGGGTCAAACAACCGTAAGAAAGCGCTCTCGATGGTGAGTAAATTGCATGAGCGTATCGCTAACGTAAGAAAAGACTATCACTGGCTTTTATCCCATAATCTTTGTGATTGGGCAGGCATGATTTTTGCAGAAGACTTGAACCTCAAAGGACTAGCTCGCGGCTTTTTAGGTAAGCATTGTTTAGATGCTGGATGGGGTCAGTTTTTTGAGGTATTAGAACAATGCTGCCGTAAACGCGGCGTGTTCTTTCTTAAAGTCAATAGCAAAAAGACAAGCCAAATTTGTCCTAATTGTCTCACAGAGACTGGGAAAAAAGAGTTGTCTGAGCGTGTTCACTCATGCGACCATTGCGGCTACACAACCGATAGAGATGTCGCAGCCGCTCAAGTAGTTCTCATGCGGGGACTTGCAGCCGTGGGGCACACGGTCAAGATGCTTTCTGAGGGTAAAGCGGTTGCGCTCCCCGTGACGAAAGAATCCTCGCCCTTATAGGGCGAGGAGTGTCAATGAATTTCATCACTCATATCTCAATACGGTTGGTGATAAGACCAAACTCGGAGGTCTTTTTGTCATTGTCTGCTGTCGATCCCCACCCAACATAACGGTTGAGGGTGGGGACTTCCACGATACCGTTAACGATAAGCGGAACCTGTTGAACCGGTCAGTAATTGCATATTTGAGTGAAAGTACACCCTAATAACTCATTAAGAGTAAAAACAATATTGTTGATGAGTAACGGAGCAATTATGTACCGCAATTTTAAAACCCAAGCTGAGCTAGATGCTCAGTACAGTCCCATAGAATTAGGTTTGGATGTACCTGGGTACGAGAAATTTTACGGCATAAACAGTGCTAAGGTACGTCAAGAGCTACCTTGCAAGCTGAACGTTCCCTTCGGTCCTACTTTAGCCGAGCACCTAGACATTTTTCCGGCGGCACAACCTAACGCTCCGATCTTAGTATATATCCACGGTGGTTACTGGTTTCTGGGTAGCAGTAAAGACTCTAGCTTTGTTGCCAAGGGTTTGGTATCTGCTAATGTCACAGTTGTTGTGATCAACTATGCTTTATGCCCAAAAGTGACTATTGACGAAATTGTCCGCCAGAACCGTAGTGCGATCGCCTGGATTTATCGTAACGCTGAAAGCTTCGGGGGAAACCCTAACCGCATATACGTATGTGGTCATTCCGCAGGTGGTCACCTAACTGCTATGGTCATGGCTACTGACTGGGAAAACGACTATGGATTGCCGAATGATACCATTAAAGCTGGCTGTGCCATTAGTGGCTTGTTTGACCTAATGCCGTTTCCCTATACTTGGCTGATGCCAAAAATACAGCTTTCTTGGGATCAAGTTCTCCGCAACAGCCCAATTTACCATATTCCCGAAAAAGCTGGTTCGCTGATCATAACCTACGGGGCTGAGGAAAGCTCAGAGTTCCACCGTCAGTCACAAGAATTTTTTACTGCTTGGAAGGCAAAAGGACTTGTAGCTGAATACCTACCACAGCCTGGTAAAAACCACTTCACTGCAATCGATGGTTTCCTCGATACCAATAGCCCGCTTTGCACTGCAATTCTCAAACAGATAAGTCTCACAGCAAGTAGCTAGTAGGTCAGAAACTATCAGTTGTTATCAGAATTTTGGGTTTAAAACCCCGTCCTTCTAGGACGGCTTTTCTTGATCTCGAATATACTGCTTAAGAATTTCGATTGGCGCACCACCCACCGAAGAAACAAAATAACTAGGACTTCCTTTGAGCATCCTTGCCATAAGATTTTGGGTATCCCGCTTGTCCATAACGACGGCTAGATACCCCTTTTAGTGCGTTTACAATCTGAGAGATAGAAAGTTTGGGTGGAAATTCAATTAAAGCATGAATATGGTCGGATTCTCCATTGAATTCTTGAACTTGAAAATCCATTTTTTTAGCCACTTCATTAAATGATTTTTCAATAACTTTAAGACTAAGAGCAGTAAAAACAGACCTACGATACTTGGTTACACAGACCAAATGAATCTTAAGGTCTCAAACAGAATGTCTTTATTTACGAAAATAGCTTTTCATTCGGTACAGACCAATATAAAATAAATAACAGACCAATTTGATCACAAACAATGAAAGCGCGATATCAATACAGATTCTACCCAACAGACCAACAACGACAGAGTTTAGCTCAGTTGTTTGGGTGTGTTCGTGTGGTCTGGAATGACGCGCTCTTCTTCTGTAAGCAGTCTGAAAAACTGCCAGGGTATAACAAACTTTCGGCTATGTTAACGGCTGCTAAAAAGACAGAGGATAGAAAATGGTTGTCTGAAGTTTCTTCTGTACCTTTACAGCAGTCTCTCAGAAACTTAGATATTGCCTATCGAAACTTTTTCAATTCTCGTAATGGGAAAAGGAAGGGTAGTAAGATGGGCGCTCCTAGATTTAAAAAGAAGAGTAATCAGCAGTCGGCTGAATTCACCAAGGCTGCATTTTCAGTTAAGGATGGAGTTGTTTATTTAGCTAAAATTGGTAACTTAAAACCTATTTTGTCGAGAGAATTACCATGTGAACCTAGCTCCTGTACTGTCATAAAAGATTGTGCTAATCGTTACTTTTTAAGCTTTGTTGTAGAGGTTGAACCCATTCAAGTAGATGCCAAAAACCAAAGCATCGGTATTGATTTGGGAATCAAAACTTTTGCGGTGATGAGCAATGGTCAGAAAGCGCAAAGCCCTGATTACTCAAAACAAGACCGCAAGATTCGCAAGCTTCAACGCAAGTTGGCAAAGCAACAAAAAGATTCTAAACGCAGAAACAGAATTAGAATCAAGATTGCGAAATTACACAACCAAATTGCAGATACTCGAAAAGATTTCTTGCACAAATTGTCTACCAAGGTGGTGAGCGAAAACCAAACCATCATCTTGGAAGACTTGAATGTATCAGGAATGGTCAAAAATCGTAAACTTGCCAGAGTAATTAGCTTGCAAGGTTGGCGAGAATTTCGAGTGTTGTGCGAAGCAAAGTCTGAGAAGTTGAGTAGAACGTTTCATACCATCAACAGATGGGAACCAACTAGCCAAATATGTTCAGATTGTGGTTTTAAGTGGGGCAAACTCGATCTGTCTATCCGTTCAGTGTTGTGTCTAAATTGCGGTACTGAGCAGGACAGAGACGAGAACGCAGCCAAGAACATAGAAATGGTCGGCATGGGGCATCGGCACGACCTTAAACGGACGCTTAGCGACTGTAAGACTACTTTTGTAGCGGGTTGCTGTGAGCCGTCAAGAATCACCGACCTAGAAGGTCGGTGAGTATGTCAAATCAACTCTGGTACGTAGCGCTTGGCTCCACCAACCCCACCCCTTGTAAAGGGGTGGGGTGTACGCACGTTGGTAATGATGAGTGTTTCAACGGACTTAGCCTTATACGCGCGTTGCGTTCGCACATATCATTTCTCGCGCTAGCTGTTAACTGTTGACTGTTAACTGTCAACTGTCAACCGTCAACCGGAGGGCGCTTCTTGGTTACCTGCACGCGAATGCAACGCGCGTATTAGTAGCGTGCGTTAGGACTAACGTCCATAACGCACCGAAAATCCGAGATGGTGCCGTACTCTCTGCGACAACACACCCTACAAAAGACGAAAGAAAACGTTATTTAAATCCATCTACTTCTGATTCTTATTTAACATATTGAGAGCAATTTCTAAACTATACTTCATCCGATTGAAAGCTTCTGCTAAATCTCCGATTTCATCTTTAGATTGTTTATCAAAAGTGGCATTCATATCGCCAACGCTCACTTTTTCCGCCACAGTAGCGATTGTTTTAATACGCTGTAGGACAACTTTTTTTAACAACTGATTCATGATCAGAACGATGGCTGTAAAAATAATTCCGACAACTCCTATGATCAGCCAAAATGACCGATTAGCATTGTTCAAAATCTCCTCAGCCGGAACATAAACGATTTGGGCTGCAACAATTTCATTGAGCTTCCATCCAAAACCATTGTCTTTTCCGTAAGTCGCTATTTGACTTTTTGGAGCTTGTTCGGGAGTGGTATGACACCGCAGACAACTCTTGTCTTGAATGGCAAAAGGTCGGGCGTTATAAAATAGTTTTTCTCCCGAGATAATCCGGTAATTAGATAAGCTTTTATTACCAGGTTCTTTACGAAATCGTTCAACAATCTCAGCTTCAAATTCGTCAGCTTTATCTCGCAAATTTGTTGGATTCAGAGTGGCATCTTTGTAGATAAAATTGCCATATTCTTTGTTTTGACGAAATTTTTCAAACACCTCTCTAAGGGTATATGTTGGTATGGATTCTGGAATGAACTTTTCTTGATTGGGAGCGTCCACTTTTGGTAACAACAAGGGTTGTACACGCTCGTTGGTATAGTCTCTGACCGAATTGGCAATTTGCATGAGAATCAAGGCTTTAGAACTTACCTCATTCTGTGCTTTTGTTTCAAGTACTCTGAATAAAGCGATACCACTAATCAAAATACCGCTGAGTAAAACTATGATTAAAATTAGATTAACCTTAGTTCCTATTTTCATGGTTTTTCTTTTTGCTGAATATACACCTGTTATATATAACTTGCAGAGAATAAATTAAACTCTAAGTTTATCTCTTCAATTATCTCATATAATTTCAACTGCTTACATGAATTTTTTGAAATATAACGATTCTTAATTGCAGGGACTATACATATGCTGGATGGTGTTCAAAGCGCATGCCCCTACTGTGTTTCACCCAATTGTAAATTGCTATAATTTTTTTCAATGCTATATCTTGATTCGCTTAGAATAATGTTTAACATTGTTAGATAATAAGATATCAATTAAGAAAAATATTGGCGAAACCCTGTTGATGTCATCCCAACTTTCCCGACGTTTATTTATTTTGCAGATGCTACTCTTCATCACTGCTTGTGCAGGGGAGGAAACATCAAATCAACAACTTGAGTTAGTTATTGGCGTAATTAGCTACGGAGAAGGAAAACAAGCGCTAGAACGATTTGTTCGGTTTCGTCGATATTTGGGTGAAAAAACAAGGGCATTTATTCAATTAGAACCGACTTTTAATGAGAACATAGCGATTGAGCGCATTCAGCGTCGTGCTTGGTCATTAGTGTTTGCTCCTGCGGGTTTGGCAGCAATTGCAAGTGCTAATTATCAATATTTACCAATCTTCCCTCTTCAGGTAGAAAGCACTTCACGAGCGATATTAGTTGTACGTAAAGACAGCCCTCTGCGACAATTGAAAGATTTACAGAATAAAATAGTAGCCTTGGGTCTACAAGGTTCCGCTACCGGATATTATATTCCACTGTACAATCTTTATGGTTTAACCTTGGCAGAAATTCTATTTGCTCCTACACCAAAAACAGTGCTTGAATGGGTGGTACAAGGAAAGGCTGCTGCCGGTGCCATTTCGTTGGAGGAATTTAATTTATATAGAAGAAAATTGGGTGCTGCAGAGTTTCGCATATTATTCTCTGACTCTCAAAGTGTTCCGCCAGGTGCTGTTTTGATTGGATCGAACATCGAAAAAAATCGTCAAGAGCGGATTCGTAATTATCTTAAAGATGCTCCTCCTAATTTGATTCAAGACGTTGGATATGTACCAAATGCAGAAGCACCTAATTATCAATATATGATTTCTGTGGTCAAGCGGGTAACATCTATTGCAGCACGTCTTAATTCTAAACCTGTTCGACTATTTTGATTCACTAAAGGATTCCTAACTCTGTTTAACCACCAAACGTATTAATCGATCACAATTAATCGATCACAAACATGAATGCGATCGCGTCTCGCCGACCAAGACTAATGCGCAAACCTGATTTTAATTTGTACCAAACGCCTGGTATAAGTGGATATTTATTAATGAAAGTGCCGTTAGAACTGTTGAGGTCTTGGATATAGTATTCCTCTCCATCGTAACGAATCTGGGCATGAACCCGTGAGACAACTCCAGAATTGGCAAAATCTGAAAGATCGACTTCCGGGACAATGCGATCGCTTGACTTGCCAATATTAATAACCTGAAAATGTTCCGGCAATTCAATGGCTCTGTCAGTTCCCACATGGACTAGCTGTGCAATGGGCTGTTGTAGGATTGTGGGAGACGTGGGGAATGGCAAAGGCGAAGTTGGTTCTTCGTGGCTGGCTGGAACTTGTAGTTGTATGGTTTTGGCTGTGAAATTGAAGACTTTAGTCGTTAGCATATAATTGAAGACTGCAAATGAAACCAGGGAAAAAATGGCACTTGCATAAAAGACTGATTGTAATTTCCAGATGCTAAC
Source organism: Scytonema sp. PCC 10023 (assembly GCF_963920835.1). NCBI lineage: Bacteria > Bacillati > Cyanobacteriota > Cyanophyceae > Nostocales > Scytonemataceae > Scytonema > Scytonema sp. PCC 10023. Next base: position 2,675 of record NZ_CAWUDP010000137.1, on the reverse strand, counting down.
AACAATGCTTCCTAATAAAGGACCAAGCGTTTGTCCCCATGACATAATTGAGGTATTGACCGCCATAAATCCCGCCCGAGATTCTTGTGCAGAAAGTCCTGCTAATAGTGCTTGAGACGATGGAAGGGCGATACCTTGAGCTGCACCGAGTAAAAACATCGGGATGAATATCAACCAAAAGTTAGGAATAATAGGGAGAATTAACAGCCCGACTGCAAACAGAATAAAAGAGAGTTTGATCAGTTTTATTTCCGAGATCCTTTGTGTGAAGCGTCCCAATTGAGCAGCGAAGACTGCCAGTGCAATTGACATACTTGTCAGGATAATGCCATTTACCCAATCTGATGTACCGAACTTGGTTGTTGCCAATAATGGGATATAGGTGAAACATAAAGTTTGCACCAAAAACAGAGACATGACTGCGAAGAACAGCCCGAGTACGTGACGATTGTTTATGCTGCTCCAGGTACTTTGTAGATAAGATTTGAGTTCAAACTTTTCTACATTCTTTGGTCGCCTTGGTAATCTTAGTGTAGTTATGACCAATAATGCTATGAGAAGGGCAAGCAGACCTGGTAAAAACGTATATCGCCAATCAAACTCGCCTAATATTCCACCAACCAGAGGAAAAATTGCCCCACTCATACCAATCAAACCGGCATTAAGTGCCATTGCAGCACCTAGCTTTCTCCCCTGGTAAAGGTCGCCGATAACGGTCAGTTGTAGCGGTTCTAAGCTAGCAGCACCAACACCTTGTAAAAGCCGCCCTCCTAAATGTGCCGTGAAATTAGATGCCAAACCGCTCAACCCAGCACCAAGGGCAAACACGAGCAGCGAAGGAACCAAGACTTGTTTTCTGCCTAAAATATCAGCTAAAATTCCAAATACCGGAGTAATAATGGCACCAGGCAACTGGAAAAGTGTCGATGTCCATGAAACTTGGGCTTCTGTAACTTTAAAAAATTGTTGTATCGTTGGTAGCGCTGGAGCAAAAAGGGTTCCCCCTAAAATTCCGATCACCGTCACCAAATTGACAATTAAAAAATTCTTATCTTTGAAGATACTAGTTTCAACCTTTGGTTGAGTTGGCATTCTTGATTGACTCATGGATTTTATTTTTAATTAACAAATCTTTGGCATTTTCAGTTTGTAAATTATTATAATAAACTGAATGAATAGGAACTGATTTACTTATCATTTATTTAACTGTTGCTATGCACTCAATTTCCACTCGTGCATTGAGAGCTAAACCGCTCGCTCCTAATGCGCTTCTTGCAGGCAGTCGAGATGCTGAAAAATAAGTCAGATAAACTTCATTCATAGCGTTCCAATCATTCATGTCTGCAAGCATCATTTTGCATTTCACGATTTGGCTGAGTGATGAGCCATGCCTTTCAAGAATACGTTTGATATTCTCCATAGTTTGCTTTGTCTCAGCTTTGATTCCACCACTGACAAGCTGTTTCTTTCCAGGTATGTTTCCAAGCACCCCTGATAAGTAAAGCATATTACCAACACGTACTGCTTCCGAAAAGGGAAGATTCATAGATGTTGTTTCAGGAGAAGTGAGATATTCTACAGAATCTGGAGAAGATGACATTTGTTGCTTTTGGTTAAGTTTTTGTTGTCTAGCTTCAATGCTAGAAGTTAAAGCAGTACCCAAGAAAATGACAGTGATTAACGGAAATATAAACTTCATGGAATTTTTCCTCAATCAAAGTCTAAATAACTAAGAGACATCTCCAGAAATAAGCTATGAACTCTTTTGATTGAGCCAAAATCTAATTTCCGGAGAGGTCTAAGAAATTATTATTTGATTATTCCATCATTAGGACTAAGATTCTTTTTGCGAAGTTGCATCAGTTTTAGTTTGCCTTAACCCAAAGAGAACAATAAGACAGCTTAAGAGGATAAAGTTGCTGATGCCTTTGATAGCTATTTCAGTGCTAGTTTCCAGCCAAGGAATACCTTCAGGCAATCCCATTGCAGTAATAATAAACATCCTGCTTAAGCCAAATGCTGCACCCAGAAACTCAGCAATCATACCAACATAAGCACTGATGAGAAGCATCCAAAAATTTGCTCTACCAACCCAGAGTGGTAACTTGAGTTGTGGATAAGAAAGACCGATAATAGCTAAGAACAGCCCTTGTGTAATTCCAAGCAAATGGGTAGCAAGTCCTGCACGTGGATTAGCGTACAAGGGTAAGAATAGACCGACAACAAATCCTAACAAACAGATAAAAATACCATGCCAGAGAAGTCCGCGTTTAAAAGCCTCACTCTGAACGCTATTCATTTCAGAAGATACTGTTTCTGACAAATTAGATTGAGAAGTTTTCTCAAGCGTACTCATTTTTCATTCTCCATTGATGTGAAGTCAAAGCCTCTCAGTCTACTTATGACGCTACTTCTAACTTAGTGGTACTCTAATCCAAAATATCAGAAGTTATTCAAAATGCCATACAGTTATTTCTTAACCACTTTGATATACTACAAATTAAAAATGTCCGCAACCTTGGTTAGGCGATTTCTTGATTCTTTTTTCGTTATTTTTGTTACTAAGTAAAAGCAACGCGGGTTGGTGAGCCAACCCGCGAAACCTTAAGCTTTAGGTCAAGCAGGAGGACCACCTAATTTTTGACCAGTTTGAGGTCCCACAACTCCATCTGCTG
>NZ_CAWUDP010000136.1:0-21493 GCF_963920835.1 Scytonema sp. PCC 10023 | reverse complement strand
TACAGAGGAGAGTTTGAAAAAAGAGATTCCGGTTTATTCCGTTTTCTCGCTACACTACATCTATAACCATTCTTGTGGGATGGATGTCGCAGTACGTGCCGCACTCCGTCGCCCGTCTTTGGTTTAGGGCGGACAAGATGTCCACCCCACAAGAAAATCAGAGCATTAGCCCTGTTTTTTGGGCTTTTTTGGGCTTTTTTGGGCGCAGTGAGTCTGTATTATGAAATTTTTTCAGACAAAGTGCCAATCAATTCCCATAGCTATACTATTTATCCACAGGCTCCAACCAGCGTTTGATACTTGCTGGTAATTCGGAAACCAGACGTAACGGTAGCTGGGGTGTAGAGAGAGATTGAGCGTAAGCTGGTGTTAAAAAAGGTTGGTAAATTTTCGCTTCTGGTGTAAGTTGCTTGATAAATGCTAAACTGACTCCTTGAGTTAATTGACGTAAAGATTTGGTTTCTTCACCTATTCGTTCTTTAACAATACTGGTGGCTGCACTTGTTGGGTATGTTGGATCGCTAATACTTAAGTGAGTACCACCAATCGCAGTTAATAGGTACTTTTCAGCCCGCAGTTGGGTAAAAGGTTCTATCTGATGCTTCAGCCCTGGAGTCAGGGCGTCTTCGGTTCCAGTTAAGATTAAGACTGGCTTGCTGACTTGAGTCAAACCTTTTTTGCCAAAGAGGTTTCCAACTAGGGGGTTAAGAGCGATCGCACTCTTGATTCGCTGATCTTGTAACCTCAGTTTTCTCTCTGGTAAGGAAGCCGCCGCACACTGCAACCAATCACCAGGAGCTTCGCCAATATTTAAAGAATCTTTGCAAAATTTACGTAACTCCTCTAAGTCTACCTCTCCTCCTACCAAAGCCAAAGCGGTGTAACCTCCTAAAGAGTGACCGATAACACTGACTTTTTCGGTGTTTAACTTTCCTTGAAGTTGCCCAGGTTGAGTATTGAGTTTTGCCAGTTCATTCAGCGTAAAGCTGATATCTTTTGGTCGCTCAATAAATTCACTTGCTCTTAGCAGCTGTGCCAAATTCTGTGTATCTGAGGCTCTACTGACAGCGTTGGCGTTGCTACCAGGATGTTCAACAGCAGCAACAGTCAAGCCATAAGAAGCTAAATGACGCGCCAAATAGCTCAAAAATCTTCGGTTTCCCCCAAAGCCGTGGGAAAGGACAATCAGTGGGTTTTCGGCGTTTCCCTGACTCGAATAAATGTCTACAGGAATCGTACGGTTACGCTGTCGGTCATTCAAGATGATTGTCTGCTGCTGTACTGCTTCAGGACCCAGCGCTGCTGGATCGAATGCTGCTTTAAAGGGTATGCTACTTTCAGCAGCCAACTCTCGTTCTAGTAACAGACCAAAACCTTGACTTTGTAAGTTATTTGGGTTAAAATCAACAGCCAAACTGATAGCTTTCGTGGCGTCTACGGTAATATTCTCTCCTGGGTAGGCTCGCAAGAAGCTGAGTGCGTTAAAACCGTTTGCCTGGCGTAGTGCGAAATTCAGGGTTGCCTTGATACTTTCTGATGTACTGCCTGGTATAACTCCACCTATGGATGATATAAACTCTCTACCTCCTGGCGATCGCATCAAATCGTCAACAAATTTATCAGCAAAAGCAGGATTGACTTCCAAACGTTTCGTCAGAAATCCTCTGACTTCAGGCGTAAGCATCGATGACAAAACTTCCAGCCCCGATGGTAGTCTCCCGGTTTTGGCAAAGTTTTCTAAATCTGCGATCGCTACCGACTGCTGAAATGGACCTAGGCGGATGGTAACTGTTTGGGCTGCCAAAGTAGAGGGCATTCCGACACCCCATCCCAAAGTAAGCGTCAAAGCACATAGTAATTTTTGTGCCCAGGATGCCTTACGCCGATTTTTGCCAAGCTGAAAGTGCATATTAGTCATTTGTCACGAGTCATTTGTTATTAGTAGCGCATAACTCATGACTTTATTGGTCGCAGTGCAGTTTCGTGGAAGTTTGGGGACGCAAAGGGGTTGACAAGCGTCTCCACATTGTGTTCACGGTTAAAAGCCGATTCCGAAAAATCTGATAATACTTAAGATAGTACCTAGAGGTCCTCCTACAGTATTGATGGTATCAGAAGTCTTAGCTAGACCATTCCGGCTGATTAACACAACATCATTATTGCGAAGTATGGGATTGGTTTGCTCGTTAATTCCTGCTGTTAAATCTACTTTTACTAGACGTTTGGTAACAGATCCATCAGGATTGAGCCGAACCAAATCTACATTAGCCCTGGTCGCTCTCGCATCGTTAAATCCACCAGCAGCAAGTAGTGCTTGATTTAAGGAGCTATTCGGCTGAATTTCCACGGGTCCTGGTCTTTTGACTTCGCCGACCACGTTGACTTGAATGCGTGAGGGCGATAAAGTTGTTGTCGCTAATTGAGTCGCTTCTGCTCGGCTGATTTCCGTTGCAGTCGGAAAATAAATTGTATCTCCGTCTTGCACAATCAGATCTTGATTGATGTCACCACTTTCCAAAAGTTTCCACAAGTCAACTTTTATATTTTGTTCTCCACCGGTTCTTGTGGATCGGCGGATCACCACATTCCGGATATCAGCTTGTGGCGTCAAGCCTCCAGCTAATTGCAGCGCCCGTGTTACAGTGGGCAGACCTGTTATAGTAGGCGCACCTGTTGTGGTACCTGACCCTTCTGCGGCACCTTGGGTGATAAGATAGGTTCCTTGACGAATAACTTCACCAGTGACTGCTACTGTACGGGGTCTGGTGGGGTCAGCCGCAAAGCTTGATGCGGATAGATTTCGTGCATCTGCTAAATCTAAGGTGGTTGCTGTTGGCACATAGATGGTGTCTCCATCCCGCAAGGTAAGATCCTGTGGTATCCTGCCTGTTTGTCTAATTTCCTTCAAATTGACAGTGACGATTTGCTCTGGACCTCGTCCTAGCTTCCGCCTTAACTGCACTTTTGTCTCATCTGCCGCTTGCGTGATTCCCTGAGCTGTCGTAAGTGCTGATAATACAGTGGGGTACTGCACACCAGGATTGTCACCCGCGCCTCCTTGCAAGCTGAGACTGTAAGCTCCTGGACGTGTCACCTCTCCGGCAACGAAAATATTGATAGGACGTGATGCTATAAGATTGATTGATATAATAGGGCGTTTGAGAAAACGAGAGTATCTCTGAGCAATTAAGTCAGCGGCTTGTTCTGTTGTTAGCCCTAAGACGGATACGCTGCCAATCAGAGCTAAGTTTATCGCTCCACCAGGGGGAATTTGATACACGCCTGAATATTCCGGAACTTCAAATACCTTGACTTCGATGCGATCGCCGCCGCCTAATGTATAGTTTGTATCTACCCTACCCGTTGCGCCTGGTACGGCTTGCCTCTGAGTATAGTTTGTTTCTTTCTGTATCGTTGATGGTACGGCTTGTCTTTGTGTATTTGTTATCGCTGCTGGTACGGCTTGGCTTTGAGAAGTTGTTTTTCTTTGCGTCGTTCTTGGTACGGCTTGTCTTGGAGGATTTGTTTTTATTTGTGTTGTTGGTTGTTTGACTTGATTCTGAGCTAAGCTAACAGACGGAAACGCGATATGAACAACAGTTAACAGTACCACACCCCCGAATGGTTTACTGATAAATTTTAACCTTGCATTATCCATATTTACCTGAGACTACTATTTAGTAAAGTACTTTCTAAACATTTTTAGCTTGACTCTTCTTACCTATTCAAGTTCCTCACAATCATCTCTTCTTAAAGAATCTTCTTTATCGGGAGCATAATTGTTTATTGTCTTTGAACTTTTAGTAAAGTTCATTTAAAGTTGAATCTTGATTGTACCTACTTTTTAAAGTATTGTGGTTCTCATTACAGTTTATATGATTTTTTTTGCACTCGCCTACTAGTATAAATACAAATATTCTTCTTTAGCAAATATTACTTGTAAGAAAAGTAGGATTTTCAGTCACATAGGGTGCCATATAAACAGGATAAACCCACAATGAAAATATTAGTAAAAATAGAGAAAGCTTTGAATTACCCAATCTTTTTATACGTTATTCATTGTGTCTAATAGTTATGGAAAGAGTATCTGACTGAGGACGGTGAGGAACAAAGGTTAGCAGAATCCCCGTCAAACTATTTAGGAGAGTTGTTATGTCTTTGGATTTGTTGGACAAAAAACTCCTCCAAAGAAGGACGAGACAAATTCATGGCAATGAGTTGCCCTCCCATCAAGCGAAGACTAGCCAGAAAATCATAAGCATCGCCTTGCACTTCACCTTGCCAAGAACCATTAGGGTGATACTCTAGATTGGGAACCCATTTTTTGAGAATTTCCCAATCACCACCTTGACCTTTGACATGATATACGTTACTTGTTCCTAATAGTTCATTAAGGAAACCAGAGGAGATTAATTCTCCTTGAGCAAGGATAGCGACGCGATCGCAAAGTTGCTCAACTTCACTAAGAATATGGCTGTTGAAAAAAACCGTCTTACCTGAAGCTTTAAGCGTCACGATAATTTCGCGCATTTGGTAACGCCCCACAGGGTCAAGACCGGACATCGGTTCATCAAGAAACACCAGTTCTGGGTCATTGATGAGTGCCTGTGCCATACCGACACGCTGTAGCATTCCTTTAGAATAGCGACGAAGCAGCTTTTTGCGGGCGTCTGCTTGGGATAACCCCACCAATTCCAACAGTTGAGGAATGCGTTGACGTTGCACTTTTTTAGGAATTTGAAACAGCCCAGCTGCTGCTTGTAAAAACTCCCAAGCAGTGAGGTAGTCATACAAACAAGGATTTTCGCTGAGGTAGCCGATACGTTCTTTAACACTGCGATCGCCCAATGGTCTGCCCAAAAGCAATCCCCGTCCTGACGTTGGGCGAATAATCCCCAACAACAATTTCAACAGCGTCGTTTTTCCAGCACCATTCGGTCCGAGTAACCCAAAAGTTTCTCCCTTATAAACTTTCAAAGAACAGCTTTTAAGGGATACGACTTTTTGATTCAAAAAAAAGCCAGTACGATAGACTTTTCGCAACTCAGAAGTTAGGACAACAGGCGGAATGCCTGTGGTATTTATTTGAGAGTCGGGGGCGTCTGCAACAGACATCATGTTGTGCTTAGGGCTACAGCAAAAATACGATGTAATGATAAATTACCCAGTTGACTGACAATAATAACACCTTATTGACTAATGTCCTCTCAGTAGGGGATGAGGGAGTGAGGGAGTGAGGGAGTGAGGGAGGGAAGGAGTGAGGGAGACTCATAATTTTGAATTTTGAATGAGCGAATTTTGAATTGATTTTCCCTGCTCCGGGTGCTTGTTCACAGCATCCCCTTGGAACTGGGAATCATACCTGCACGACGCTTATCGATTTCTACTGCCATCCGCATTGCTCTGGCAAATGCCTTAAACGTTGCTTCAATAATGTGATGGGAATTCATGCCATCCAATTGGCGAATGTGCAGTGTCATTTGGCTGTGGTTCACTAAAGCCACAAAGAATTCGCGTACTAACTGGGTGTCATAAGTTCCCACCCGCTGAGTGGGAATTTGCAAGCCATAGCTCAGGTGAGGGCGTCCAGAAAAATCCAACGCCACCTGAATGAGTGCTTCATCAAGAGGTGCAAAGAAATGACCAAAGCGGACAATACCTTTCTTATCGCCAAGTGCCTTGCTTATAGCTTGACCCAAGGTAATACCTACATCTTCGTTGGTATGGTGGTCATCAATGTGCAAATCCCCCGTCGCCTTGATTTCCAAATCAAATAACCCGTGGGAGGTGATTTGATGCAGCATATGATCTAAAAAGGGAATGCCGGTTGCTGCATTGCAAACACCTGTACCATCGAGGTTAACTCTGACATACACATCTGTTTCGCTTGTCGTGCGGCTAATTTCGGCAATACGAGCGCCGTTGGGAGGCGCTTGGTTGTGTGAGGGGAGAATTTGGTGTAGGACGGAGTCCTTGGCGGAGGCATCGCTTATTTGCATACAGAACCTAGCTTATGGTTACTATAGAGTAATGGGTCAGAGCCATTTGCTAACAGCTAATCGCTAATGGTAAATAGACAAATAGTGATTATCAGTTAACAAATAGCAATACTAACTTTACATTCCCATGATTTCATATCCTGCATCCACGTACAGGACTTGCCCTGTGATTCCACTTGCCAGGTCACTACATAGGAAAGTCGCCGCATTGCCCACTTCTTGCTGAGTGACGGTGCGTCTTAGAGGAGCAACCTGCTCCACATGATGAATCATATCCAAAATGCCTCCTACAGCACTAGAGGCTAAAGTCCGAATCGGACCAGCAGAGATGGCATTCACTCTGATATTTTGTGGACCCATTTCAGCTGCTAAGTATCGCACACTCGCTTCTAGCCCTGCTTTGGCAACTCCCATCACATTATAGTTGGGAATTGCCCGCACACCTCCTAGGTAGGTGAGAGTGACGATACTTCCTCCCTGTGTCATCAAAGGTTTAGCATATCCGGCGAGTTGCACGAGGGAGTAGGTACTGACCTCTAAAGCTAGATTGAAGCCAGAACGGGAGGTTTGGCTAAAATCTCCACTCAGATCATCTTTGTTGGCATAGGCAAGGCAATGGATAAGAATATCTAAAGACCCCCATTTAGCGCTAATCGTATCGAAGGTAGATTTAATCTCCTCGTCGTTCTGGACATTACAAGGAAGAAACAAACTAGGGTTTAGCGGTTCTACCAGTTCTGCGACTTTTTTCTCCATTTTGCCTTTCTCATCTGGCAAATATGTAATGCCTAGGTTAGCTCCTGCTTTGTGTAGTTGTTGGGCTATCCCCCAGGCGATCGAGCGGTTGTTTGCGATTCCCGTTACTAAGGCATTTTTTCCGGTGAGATCCAGCATAGAAATTCTTAATGTGAACATTCATGCTTGAGCATACTAGAATCTGACACCAATTTGTCTTTGTTTTGGGTACTATTTGCAAACATGAATTTTCAGTAAACTTTTGATACAACACAATTCACACTTAATTTTTAAGACATGGCCAACATATAGCGGTTATTAATGATTGTTGAGTAGGTGGTAGCTGGTTGAAAGTAGGTAGTAGATAGTAGGTATTAGGTAGTCAATAGGGTTTTTCTCCCTATCTAGCAGATACCACTCTCAAGAACCTTTTCATACCTTCAATAGAATTACTATGTCTATTTTTTTTACTTTATAAAACTTTTGAAAAGAAGTTTTGTAATTAACTATTAAAAAGGACTAGATCTAAAGACTAAAAATTATGTATTATGATGAACAAATAACTGTAAGGCAAAGATGATAAGTATAGGAAAGTACAAAAACGTTGACAATGTGTGATTGATTTTTCAGGTGTATTCTTAGGGAATCGGTTTTAGTTTTTCCGGCATTGGGTAGGGGAAGGGAGATGATCGTGACACAAGATAAAGCCCTAGCAAATGTTTTTCGTCAGATGGCAACCGGAGCGTTTCCGCCGGTTGTGGAAACATTTGAACGCAATAAAACCATCTTTTTCCCCGGCGATCCTGCCGAACGAGTGTATTTTCTATTAAAAGGTGCCGTTAAACTCTCCAGGGTGTATGAAGCAGGAGAAGAAATAACCGTAGCACTGCTGCGGGAAAATAGTGTTTTCGGCGTCTTGTCCTTGCTGACAGGAAACAAGTCAGATAGGTTTTACCATGCGGTTGCTTTTACATCTGTAGAATTGCTGTCAGCACCAATTGAACAGGTGGAACAAGCGCTAAAGGAAAACCCAGAATTGTCAATGTTAATGCTGCGAGGACTATCTTCGCGGATTTTACAGACAGAAATGATGATAGAAACACTCGCTCACAGAGATATGGGTTCTAGGTTGGTGAGTTTTTTGTTAATTCTTTGTCGTGATTTTGGCGTTCCTTGTGCAGATGGAATCACAGTTGATCTGAAGCTATCTCATCAAGCGATCGCTGAAGCAATTGGTTCAACCCGCGTTACCGTCACTAGGTTACTAGGTGACTTGCGCGAGAAAAAGATGATTTCCATACACAAGAAAAAGATTACTGTTCATAAGCCTGTTACCTTAAGTCGGCAATTCACCTAAAAAAGTTTTGAGTTCGGAGTCCTGAGTTATGAGTAAGATAAAAAAAGTGAGAAAAAAGAACTCAAAACTTAGGGCTCAAAACTCAGAGCTTTCTTGGATTGGAATAAGGATAGGTGAAAATTGAGTGAACTCAATGCTTGCCTTTTTCCCAATTTCCCACAGATAATGACTGGAAGTAGTAGGCTGTATCTGGAAGGATTTCGTCGGTAGCTGAAGATGACCACCGGGTACATCCTAATTTTGGCAATTTTAATTGTGGGAGGCGTGATTGCCACCGTAGGCGATCGCATTGGCACAAGAGTTGGCAAAGCGCGGCTCTCACTGTTCAAGCTGCGTCCTAAAAACACAGCAGTACTGGTAACGATTTTGACAGGAAGTTTGATTTCGGCATCTACCCTAGCAATTTTATTTGCTGTCGATGACGGATTGCGCACAGGAGTGTTCGAGCTAGAGGATATTCAAAAAGACCTCAAGCGCAGGCGCGAACAACTGAACATAACAGCAAAACAGCTAGAAGACACAAAAGGAGAGCTAGATCAAGCCCGAAAAGAACAAAAGGCTCAACAAGAACGCTTGCAGCAGACGAATCAGTCCTTGCAGGAAGCAAACGCCAAACAACAGGCAACTCAGGCTCAACTGAACCGTACTATTAGCCAACAAGCTCAGACTCAAGCTCAACTTCAAGGCACACAAAACCAGCTTAAGGGAGCAGTCACTCGCTATAAACAAGCGATAAGGGAACTTCAAAGCGTTGCTGACGAGAAAAAAAAGCTGTTGGTGGAAATAGAACAACGAAAAGTAGAACGCCAACGACTTTATGCGGAAGCCAAAAAAGCAATTGAGCAAGCCAAAACAGCGATTGGGAAACGCGATCGCGAACTAGCCAACCGACAGGAAGCTATTGAAGAACGTGATAAAAAAATCACCGCACTGGATCAACTCATTCAAAAACGCAATGCAGAAATTGTAGCCCGAGAGCAAGTGATTGCTCAACGAGAATCTCGCCTCCAAGAATTGGAAACACAACAATACTCTCTGGAACAGGAAGTGGCAAGGCTGGAAAAATACTACCAGTCTTACCGTGACCTGCGTTTAGGGAAACTAGCACTATCTCGTGGTCAAGTTCTTGCCGCAGGCGTCGTTCGTGTCTCACAGCCTGTTGCAGCACGTCAGGCAATCATTCAACTTTTACAAGAAGCCAACCGAAACGCTAGCATCGAATTAACTGAGCCTGGGACGAATCCTACAAATTCGCAGCTGCTCCAAGTAACACAAGAGCAGGTAGAGCAATTGAGCAAGCAGATTAATGATGGTCGAGAATACGTAGTGCGAATTTTTTCTGCAGGCAATTATGTCAAAGGAGAGAAGCAGATTGGATTTTTTGCTGATGCAGCGCGCAATCAAGTCGTTTTTACCGGAGGTGAGGTCATAGCAACCACGAGCGCAGATCCCAACACCATGACATCCTATCAAGTACGCCAGCGGCTGGAACAGCTCATTTCTGCTTCGCAATTTCGTGCCCGTAACGCTGGGATTTTAGAAAGTATTCAAATCGATGGGACTTTCATTCGCTTTATTGCCCAGTTGAGACAGTACAACCAGCCAATAGATATCAAGGCTATTGCCGCAGAAGACACATATACAGCCGGACCATTGAAAGTTAAACTAGTGGCAATCCAAAACGGACAGATTATTTTTAGCACTTAAAAAACTAAGGATAAATGAAAAATGCCTAAGTACCAATGTTTTCGATCTATATTGCTAATTGTTAATTTTTAATAATTATAATCAAAAGTTTATAGTCGAAAAGCTATTGACTTTTAGCAAAAGACCTCAGGAGTCAGAACTCAGGAGTCAGAATGGCTCGTGTATGACTGGCAGATGAGTAAAGGGAAAAACAAGAGGGGAAAGGGTAAAGGAAAGCCATTCCCCTTTCCCCCCGCCCCTTATCCCCAGAGGGGACCCCACCTTGCCCATTCCCCATACCCAAATGATTCTGACTTCTGAATTCTGTAAGGGCAAGCGCACACTACGTGAACGCGTAGCGTGCCGAAGGCATATTCTGACTCCTGCTTTAACTTTTTATTATGACTTTGCGTGAATTCTTGCCAACTCAACCAGCTATCTTGGGTTTCGACCCAGGTCGTGATAAGTGTGGTTTAGCTGTGATGGGACTGGATAGACAACTGTACCATCACCAAGTCGTATCGGCAAGTGAGGCGATCGCCGCTATTGTGTCGCTGCGTCAAAAATTTCCCATTTCCTTACTGGTGATGGGTGACCAAACCACGGCAAAACGCTGGAAACAGCAGCTGTATGATCAATTAGCAGATCCGCTGAACGTTATTTTAGTCGATGAGCGCTACACTAGCTTAGAGGCACGCGATCGCTACTGGCAGATGTATCCTCCCAAAGGATTCGCCAAGCTGATACCACAGGGCTTTCGGCAACCTCCACGACCAATAGATGACATTGTAGCTATCTTGTTAATTGAAAGATACCTCAATCGTTTAACTGTTTCGCCGTAAGTCCCGCACTATAAAGGTACTCAGTTTAGTGCCGGGATATAAGGCGGAAGATGACGAAAACATCTGGTGAACAATATTGACCATAGGTCAATAAGAGAATGAGATGGTTGAGGAATCTCTTCTCTCCAGGAACTCAAGGACAAACCCACAAAGTCTATAATATAAATGCCCGTAGCAATTATGCTCTCTTTGTGGCGATATTGGTGCCGACCATCCACTTGACACAAACGGACTACTTTGTAGGTGAACAGTGCAAACGTTGGGAAACGGAATAGACATAGAATTTGTTAGTAAATTCGCTACGTACAAGGACTCCGTGGGGCCTGACTGAGTCTCTAAACTGCCTGTGGAGGTATCGTTTCGGGGACAAGCAATCTGCTTGCATTGCAAGTCTAGATACGACCAATGAAGCAGGAAATTTCTAGTTCCTAAAAGGAACCGCTTCGCTTCAAAGCAATTTGGAGAAGCCCCCACTGTACCGCTTGCGGTCAGTGTGTGGAGAATGTCACCTGAATCAGTAGTTAAGAATCAAGAGTGAAGAAACAACAGGGAAAAGTGAAGAAAGAAGACTCAAGAAATCATTCTGTCTTCTGTGTTGTGTCTTCTATCTTCTTTGTTACAGTTGTGCCCGAATCGTAAAAGCGTAGTCTCCTCCCGGTTCAAGCTGGTAGTCTCGTTGCTCCAAAAAGCGACCAAGAGGTTCTTTGATTAAAGCTCGCCCTTGAGAAGGCTTGACAGACAGTTCTCCCCGGCGGAAATGCCATTGGAACTGCCATTCAAAGTCACCTGCTCTGACTTCACCTTCAAGAAAGCCCTGTTGCCAGGATTGACGGGTAATCCTCACATGGGCGGTAGTTTCTGGTAAACGTTTAGCACTCACAATGCTGTGTGTCAAGTTTAAAATGAAAGCTAACTTTTTATAGCTTTACATTTCCTCAAAATACCTCAAATACACCAATGGGAGTATTTGGATATTTGTGCTGTTAAGCCTAGATGGAATGTAAAGCTATAATTGGCGTGACTCTCAGCCTTAAGCTATGTACACTAGTCCCAGACGAGTGAACTCAAAGGCTACACGGACAAAGGCGTGACTAGCAAGCTTGGGGTTGCGAAAAATTCTAGCGCTTTTCCCTAATAAACATGAATTCATCGGCGTTTTTGATAGGTGTTTGTCCGGTTGTTAATTACTGAAAGGAGCGGCATTCTTGGAGTAGCAGTTTTGTTACCAAGGTTCTTACGGAGATACTAGCTATGACTCAGCCGAACAAGCAACTCCAACAAGATGAGTTACATCACATCTTTGTACCTTATCAGACAGCAAGCCTTGGTGGAACCCAAAAAGTTACATTGAGGTCGGGAAAAAGTTATGAAGTAAAGATTCCAGCCAACAGTGTCGAAAGCGCTAAATTATGCTTAAAAAGATGTGGTTTGCAAGGAAATGATGTTGTCCTTGTTCTACATACTTTATTTGATAAGACTTTAGATATAGAAAAATTAATAGACTACTTGATAACCAGTGTAGATATTAAGCCAGAGAGCAAAAAAAGATGTAAAAAGGTGTATCATATCATTCAAAATGCTAAATACATTGAGGATTTAGCATCTTTAGATTTGTTAGATTTTATGGTTTCTTCTTCTAAGACCGATTCATCAGTTTGTCAGCGGTACAACATTGCCAGTCAAAGTTCTCGATTGATAAAAATTGAGCAGTGTATTGAAGATGCCTTAGCAGGATCTAACCTTGATGAGACTGAGCAGCAATCAATTAGAGGAACATACCAGTGCATCAGAGCAGGAGAAGGAATAACTGATTTTGGTGTTCTAAATAAGCTTGACTTTATTATTCTAAATTCTTCACTTCCTGATGCGCTCAAACAACTCTACTTCCAGTACAGTGTCACATCTAGGGCAATTACTGCTGATTTATTTATTGTCAATCTAATTAATAATTGTTTTACTATTAGTAGTAGTATATATAAATCGGAATTACTTGCTGCATATACTACACTTAGAGATGGCAAGCAAGTTTCTGATAAAGCAACCTTAAAATCATTAGATTCGCTAATCTTGAATTCTGATATTCCAGATGATTGCAAGGTAATTTACAAGCTGCTGCGTGAGCCAGTAACTAATCAGAAGGGAAAGTCTGCGGGGGACAATGATACTATTGCGGCTGTAAAGAAAGTTGCTGACTCAGTGAAAAAAGCATCTGGGTTTGTCCCAACTGCTACCAAAGTTGCAACAACTATAGGAGCGAAAGCAGGAACAGGAGCAGCATTTGGTACCTTCTTTGGAGGCGCAGCAACTAATGCTACCTTAGCTTGGTTGGGGGGTGGTTCTGTAGCTGCGGGTGGCTTAGGAATGTTAGGAGGATTAGCAGTCGCTACGGGTGGAGCTGCTTTGATTGGTGCAGCAGCTCTGGTATCTGTTGCCTCTGTTGCTCAAATGGACTCTCAGGATAAAAAGAACTTAGGAATTGCAGCCGGAGTAGGAATGGCAACGAGTGCAGCAGCTGTTGGCACAGCTTGGGCGGCGCTCAGTGCTTTTGGTGTAGCTAGTACAGGTACTGCTATTAGTACATTATCAGGAGCCGCAGCCTACAGTGCTACTATGGCAGCCCTTGGTGCGGTTGGTGTAATGACTGGAGGGGCTGCCCTTGTAGCATTTGGTGTAGGTTTTACAGCTTGGAAGTTTCTCCAAGGAAATAAGAATGACCCGAAACAGATCTTGAAGCAGTTAGAGGCTAAACTGTATTCCTAATCTCAATAGTCAATTCATTTTCTGGTGGCAAGATGCCGGGCGAGACGAGTTCACTCGTGCGGCGAGGGCGTTCATACCTAAGGAGAAATTTTAAAGCCCGCGCAAGCGGGCTTGATCCCTGTAGCCGCAAGTTCACTCGTGCGGCTGTCTAGATTTGGGATTTGCAATTTAGCCGCAAGTTCACTCGTGCGGCTATCTAGATTTTAGATTTGCGATTCATCCACAATCGGTAAATCTAAATCCTGATTTAGAGATTACCGATTCACAGCCGCAGCTTCTCGCGCTGCAGCCGCCTGTTCTGGATGAATACCTAGGCGGGTGAGATTAATCCTGCCTTTGTTGTCAATTTCCCGGACTTTGACAATCACTTCATCACCGACTGCGACTTCATCCTCAACTTTGCCAACACGATAGTCAGCAAGTTGCGAAATGTGGATCATCCCTTCTTTGCCAGGTAAAAACTCCACAAACGCACCAATCGGTATGATTCGTGTCACGCGGCCTACGTAGACATCACCTTCGTTGAGCTTTCGTGTCATGCCTTGGATGATGTTACGCGCTTTTTTAGCTTTGCTTTCATCCACGGCAGAAATCGTCACCGTTCCATCGTCTTCGATGTCAATTTTTGCACCTGTTTCCTCAGTGATGCCCTTAATCGTCTTACCACCTGGTCCAATGACCAAACCAATCATGTCTGAATCTATCTTGATGGTCAACAGACGTGGAGCATAAGGTGACATTTCCTCGCGCGGTTCAGCAATTGTCTGGAGCATTTTCTCCAGAATGTGCAACCGTGCTTCTTTAGCTTGGTGGACGGCTTGGGAGATAATATCCAAAGGCAAACCTGAAATTTTCATATCCATTTGCAGGGCGGTAATTCCTTTATCCGTCCCGGCTACTTTGAAGTCCATGTCACCCAAAAAGTCCTCGATCCCCTGAATGTCAGTTAGGACTCGGACTTCGTCGCCTTCCTTAATCAAACCCATTGCGGCACCGCTGACAGGTTTGGAAATGGGTACGCCTGCATCCATCAACGCCAGCGTGGAAGCGCACACTGAACCCATTGAGGTAGAACCATTGGAAGAAAGAACTTCTGATACTACCCGAATGACGTAGGGAAATTGTTCTCTTGACGGTAGCACAGGTAATAAAGCTCTTTCTGCAAGCGCCCCGTGACCAATTTCCCGTCGTCCTGGCGCACGTAGGGGTTTGGTTTCCCCGACGGAGAACGGTGGGAAGTTGTAATGATGCATGTAGCGCTTGTGTTGATCCTGTTGCAAGTCATCATTTAATGTCTGGGCATCTCCCGGTGTGCCTAGAGTACAAGCGGTTAGCACCTGAGTCAGTCCCCGGTTAAATAAACCACTGCCGTGGACTCGCTTGGGCACAACGCTCACTTGAGAAGATACGGGACGTACTTCATCTAGCTTGCGACCGTCAACGCGAACATTATCTTCGATAATTTGACGGCGCATGAACTTTTTGGTAAGTTCTTTGAAGGTATTACCAACAGCCTTACTGTTTGCAGATGCGGCAACGCGAACGGTGTCTTCTTCTGGAAGTTCCGCGATCGCTGTTTGAATTGACTCCTTTATGGCATCTAAAGCTGTATCTCGTGCTGTTTTGTCCAGATCAAATTGCGACAGAATTTTCTTAATTCCCTCGGCAGCGCGATCGCGTATATAATTTTCCAGCGTCGGGTCTACCTCTGGTGGCTCCTGCACGACAATTTCCAGACCCATTTCTACGAGCAAATCTTGCTGCGCCTTAATTAAGTCCTGTACAGCTTCGTACCCAAAATCAATCGCTTCGATAATGTCTCTTTCTGACAGTTGATTGGCACCTGCTTCCACCATGATCACACCTTCTGGTGAACCAGCAACTATCAGATCAAGGTCTCCTGCTTCAATTTCTGCATAAGTAGGGTTAATGATAAAATCATCTCCCACAAGACCCACACGTACTGCCGCCATTGGTCCATTAAATGGTATCTTAGCGATCAGAGTGGCGATCGAAGCACCAGTCACTGCTAACACATCAGGTGGTACCAATTCATCCATCGACAACGTCAAGGCAATGACTTGCAGGTCATCTCGCAACCACGACGGGAACAAAGGACGCAGAGGACGGTCTATGAGACGGCTGGTAAGAATTGCTCTTTCTGGCGGACGACCTTCCCGCCGCATGATCCCTCCGGGAATTCTACCTGCTGCATACAGTCTTTCTTCGTAATCTACTGTTAAGGGAAGAAAATCAATGCCTTCTCTGGCTTCTGAACGCGTAGCCGTCACTAAAACTGCTGTGTCCCCAGATTCTATCAACACTGAGCCACCAGCCTGGGGAGCTAGATGACCAACTTTCAGTCGAATATCCCGTCCGTCAAAGGATATTGACTTCTCAAATTCTCCCATTCAGTTTTTTTTCCTTCTATGCACGCTATTCTCTCTCTGTGGCAATCCTAACATTTATGCTCAATGGCTGACGTCAGTTCCATACAAAGATAAACAACTATAACTTACGCACCTAAGTCTAGCCTGTTGAGGCTCTTATAAGAGGGCAAACGAGTAAGGGGAAGCAGGAAAATTTATTTTCCTACAGGCGTACCAGGCGCGGTAGGCTTATTCCTCATAGCCCTACATTGTTTCTCAAAAACATCGCCAATGCCCAGGAATTCCTTAATTCCTTGCCTACGCAGTCTAGGTTGTACAATGAAACCAGCGTTGCAAATATGCCTACACTAACCTGGTATGTAAAGACACGTTTGCAAAGCTCTACTCTAATGAGAAGACGTCCAAACAGCGTCTCCTAACGAGCGAGCAAGTTTCGCGTCTCTACAACAAAAATCCAAGATTTTTTTGGTTTGTGTATTGCACTTCATCAGCTTTACTAATATTTATTCAGTTTTTTCTAAATGTTATCTATATGAAAGACTTGTCTATAAATATCTATAAATAATTTTAAATAATACAAAATATACCAAAACAAGTAATTTGCGATATTAAAAGAAAAGCGTTGCTAAATTTAGGTATGAAACAAACCAGTGGAAAAATCTAAAAAATACAATCTTTGCGACGCCAGTCGCCTACAGAGGGAAACCCTCCAAAGGGCGCTGGCTCGTCTTTACGCGACACTAAATTTATACTCGCGCCGCAACGCAAAAAAAGAATTCTAGACCTTAAAAAAGCGAAAATCTAAGTTGTTGTCAAATGGCAATTTTACATGGTAGTTGGTTAACACAAAATCAGGGTAGTTGTGTATTTATTTGGGGGGAGACTTGGCGAACTCTTGAGACAAATTCTAGTAAGGCTGCATCACATATACCGCCACATCCATTGGCGATGACACCATTAGAATTAGTTGAATGGCTGGATTCGCGTAACATTTCAATCGCTAGAAGCCTGCAAAAACAAGATGTAGAGACATTGCATACAACTTCTCTACGAAATCGCAAAACACGTAAAGCTGCCAGTGCTGGTGAAGTCAGTTTGCCAACGCACTCCCAAATCATTGCCTTACCAAGTCATATCTTAGAAAATACTAAGGAGCAAACAGCATCAATATTCCCAGCACATTCTGCCGCATTAGGTTTAGAAGAAGAAACTCCACAGTACCTGCAACCTTGGCTGATTGAAGGTTTTTGTCTCAACCCTAAAGAGGCAATAAAATTTCTCACTTCCCTACCACTAAATGTCACCAATGGAGAAAATACTTTTTTGGGGGGAGATTTACGCTTTTGGGTGCAGGTTGCCCGCTGGAGTTTAGATTTAATTTCGCGTTGTAAGTTTTTGCCTGTCATTCAACGACAACTAGATAATTCCGTCGTCGCCAAATGGCAAGCACTTCTAGACAGCGCCCAAGACGGAACTCGCCTGGAAAAATTTTCCCAATTGATGCCACTGGCTTGTCGGACTTACCAAGGAAGTGGACGAGATGAGGGAGATCACGAAGCAACCTCCTCCTTATCCCCCTCATCCTCCTCATCCCCCTCATCCCCCTCATCCCCCTCATCCCCCTCATCCTCCTCATACCCTCATATAAACCTCCCGCCCGAACCCCAAGAATTGCTGCTGGGATTTCTTCACAGTACGATAGATGCCCAAGTACGAGTGATGGTGGGTTCCCAAACTTTGGTAGAACCCAGAGTGATGGCGTCTCTACCGTCTGCAGTGCGAGAGTGGTTACATTCTTTGACGGCTGCGTCAAACACAGTCAGCACCGATTCATTTGGGGTGGAACGACTGGAGGCGGCGCTGAAAGCTTGGACTATGCCCTTGCAATACCAAATGCAGGCGAAAAACCAGTTTCGTACCTGTTTTGTGCTGCGTTCCCCACAGTCAGGCGAGACAGATTGGACTTTGGCTTATTTCCTCCAAGCGGCTGATGACCCAAATTTTCTAGTGGATGCGACAACGATTTGGAAGCATCCTCTGGAAAAATTGGTTTATCAAAATCGCACAATTGAACAACCGCAAGAAACATTTTTGCGGGGTTTGGGGTTGGCTTCGCGATTGTATCCACCAATTCAACTCAGCTTAGAAACCCAATATCCTGAATCTTGCCGCCTCAACCCAGTTCAAGCTTACGAGTTTATCAAATCTGTCGCGTGGCGGTTTGAAGATAGCGGTTTAGGCGTCGTTTTGCCTCCCACTTTGACGAACCGTGAAGGATGGGCGAACCGTTTGGGTTTAAAAGTCACAGCTCAAACGCAGAAGAAAAAGCTAGAACGCTTGGGTTTGCAGAGTCTGTTGAATTTTAAGTGGGAATTAGCAATTGGTGGGCAGGCTCTTTCCAAAGCAGAATTTGACAAGCTGGTGGCACTGAATAGCCCATTAGTAGAAATTAACAACGAATGGGTGGAATTGCGACCTCAAGATATCAAGACAGCGCAAGCATTTTTTGCTTCTCGTAAAGACCAAATGGCGCTGTCTTTGGAAGATGCTTTGCGCATCAGTACAGGGGATACCCAGACGATTGAAAAATTACCAGTGGTCAGCTTTGAGGCGTCTGGGGCATTGCAAGAGTTAGTCACGGCGTTGACGAACAACAAAGCTGTCGAACCTCTGCCCACACCCGCCAGTTTCCAAGGAAAGTTGCGACCTTATCAAGAACGCGGAGTGGCGTGGCTTGCCTTTCTGGAACGTTGGGGCTTGGGCGCTTGTCTCGCGGACGACATGGGATTAGGAAAATGCGTAGCCAAAAATACACTGATTTACGTAAATGGAGGACTACGCACAGCAGAAGAAATTTGGCAGAGCTATGCTGGAGAAACAAAGTTTGATGGCGAGGGATTTTGGGCTGACCCTACAGAGCAATTACTGGTAAATTCCATAGATGAGAAAACTGGCAAAATTGTACAAGCGCCTATTCGGCAGCTTTATCGGCAGCAAGTTTGTGAAAAATTACGGAAAGTCACTCTGCAAGATGGTAGCAGTGTCACCATCACCCGTCGTCACAAACTGCTGACGAGTAAAGGATGGACAAATGAATTACGGGTAGATGATTACGTTTGCGTACCAGCAAAAATGTTCTGGAACGGGCAAGCTGAAGATCCCGATTTAGTTAAGTTTCTTGCTTGGCAAATTGCCGAAGGATATGAACAGCTTGATTTGGGAAAAGTGACTATATCACAGAAAGATACCAGAGTGTTAGAAGATTTACTCCAAATCTTCCAACGCATTAGCAAGCGCTATGACCTGAAGATTAATAGCCCCAGTATCTGCACCTTCCCTAGCAGAGTTTCATGTCTAAGAGTTAACAGCCAAGCTTATCAGCGATTCTTAGAAACTAAGGGTTATGTTTGGGGCAAACTGTCGGCAGAAAAGTCGATTCCGCCCTTTATCATGCAGGCAGACTTAGATAGTGTGCGTACCTTTTTACAAAACTATTTCGATGCTGAGTCTGCTGTTATTTCTAGTATGCGGAGTATCGAGATTGCCACAGCTTCACCGCTGTTGATTCAGCAGCTTTCTGCACTGCTGCGACGCTTCGGTATCTGGTTACGAATATCGTCCAAACAAAAGTGTGCCACAAATGGAACTCGTACTTTACGCACCTACTATATTGGTGTGATTGGAGGAAATTCTGCCCGCAGATTTTTGCAAGAAATTGGGTATAGCATTCCAGAAAAACAGCGGAAGTTAGAAGAAATTTGTCAACAGGTTAGCAATACAAATGTTGAAGGAATCCCAGCTTCTGATATTGTTGCCGAAACAGTTGCAGCAACGAGGCTGCCTTTGCGGCATGTTGGTATGCACAACACGGTTTACATTAATGGTTCGCAGGAATTTTCCAAACATAGCTTGCAGCAAGTCATAGCTGGAATGAACCGTATGATCAGTGGAGAAGCCCAACAGGACTATCAGCTGCTAAAACCTTCTAAATGGACAACTCAGACACTTGAAGCTTATGCACAACTAGACGTACAACAGTTGAAGTTAACGCGTCAATCTTTGCAACGTCTTCTCGATCAGGAAGTTTTCTATTGCAAAATTGAAAGCATAGAAGATGTTGAGTATGAAGGTTGGGTTTATGACCTTGAAGTTAGTGAACATCATAATTTTGTCGCTAACAATATTATCTGCCATAACACCATCCAATTCATCGCCTTCCTTTTACACCTAAAAGAACAGGAAACACTGGAAAAACCAACTTTGCTTGTTTGCCCAACTTCAGTGTTAGGAAACTGGGAACGGGAAGTCAAAAAATTTGCTCCAACACTGAAAGTTTTGCAATATCACGGTGACAAACGCGCCAAAGGTAAGGCGTTTTTGGAAGTAGCAAATAAGCATGATATAGTCATCACAAGTTATTCGCTGATTCAGCGTGATATCAAATCATTGCAAGGCGTTTCTTGGCAAGTTGTTGTGTTAGATGAAGCGCAAAATGTGAAAAATCCAGAGGCAAAGCAGTCCCAGGCAGTACGGCAAATAGAATCTACATTTCGCATTGCCTTGACGGGAACACCAGTAGAAAATAGACTCCAAGAACTCTGGTCTATTTTGGATTTTCTCAATCCAGGGTATTTGGGAAATCGGCAATTTTTCCAGCGACGGTTTGCCATACCAATTGAAAAGTATGGTGATGCGGCTTCGTTAAATCAGTTGCGTTCATTAGTTCAGCCTTTTATTCTACGCCGCCTGAAAAGTGACCGCGAAATTATTCAAGACTTGCCAGAAAAGCAAGAAATGACTGTATTTTGTGGTATGACTGCTGAGCAAGCAGCACTTTATCAAAAAGTGGTGGAAGAGTCTCTGACTGAGATTGAAGAAGCCGAAGGTTTACAACGCCGGGGAATGATTTTAGCTTTACTCATCAAGCTAAAACAAATCTGCAATCACCCATCACATTATCTGAAGCAAGACACATTGGAACAACATCATTCTGGAAAACTGCAGCGGCTGCAAGAAATGTTGGAGACAGCTATCGCAGAAGGCGATCGCGCTTTAATTTTCACCCAGTTTGCCGAGTGGGGTAAGTTGTTAAAACCATATCTAGAAAAACAGATAGGGCGAGAAACGTTGTTTTTATATGGAAGTACTCAGAAAAAACAACGTGAGGAAATGGTAGACCGTTTCCAACACGATCCCCAAGGACCACCAATTATGATTCTGTCGCTGAAAGCGGGTGGTGTTGGACTGAATTTAACACGGGCAAATCACGTTTTTCACTTTGATAGATGGTGGAACCCAGCAGTAGAAAATCAGGCAACAGATAGAGTATTTCGGATTGGTCAAACCCGCAATGTTCAAGTTCATAAATTTGTTTGCACTGGCACTTTGGAAGAAAAAATTCACGACATGATTGAAAGCAAGAAACAACTTGCTGAACAAGTTGTCGGTGCGGGTGAAAATTGGTTGACTGAACTCGATACAAACCAACTCCGTAATTTGCTCATACTTGACCGTAGTGCAGTCATAGATGAGGATTCAGAATGATTAGGAACCCCACCCCCTACCCCTCCCCGCAAGCGAGGAGGGGAGGAAATGCTTCTGGCTTGTCGCAAGCAAGCAGGCGAGGAAATGCTTCTGACTTGTCGCAAGCAAGCAGGCGAGGAAATGCTTCTGACTTGTCGCAAGCAAGCAGGCGAGGAAATGCTTCTGACTTGTCGCAAGCAA
>NZ_CAWUDP010000135.1:0-23038 GCF_963920835.1 Scytonema sp. PCC 10023 | reverse complement strand
ACTCAGACAACTTCTCTACTTCTGGTTATAGATGAAATTTACATCAGCTTATGCAAACACTCATTTTGCCATCTTCCAAAGACCTAACTACCTAGCTAACAAGCTGAATAAGAAGTTCAACCCAGCGTCAGCACCGCAACCACAATCCCTATGGAATGCGATCGCCCAAGCTAAGGGCATTTCCAGGTTCCACCTGGAAACGAGATTTTATATCATGTTCGGCTAATTAGTTATGATTCCCACGTTGGCTGCACCCCACCCCTTTATCCCCTCCCCGCAAGCGGGGAGGGGACGTGATAGCGAAGCGTGGCGTTAGCCATAGCGTAGCTTTACGGGGGTGGGGTTTACTCTAAACACGGCTCAAGTTGGAGCTTTCCTACAAGCCATCCGGCTACTAAATGATTCTGGCAACACTGGTGAAGCGCAAACCCTCTCCAGTTTGTTATTAGAGCGTGGTGAACTTGAAGCCCCAATGCGTCAATTAGTTCTGCAAAGAGTCAGTCAACCTACCGAAGCATGGCGGATTATTGTGGAGCAGCACCGTCAGAACGAACAACCTTTTCACCTACTCTATACCAATGGTCAAAATGAGGATTTGGCATTTACAGTTCGTTATGCTGAAATTGCCTTTGAAGAAGAGAAGGGTGAGGAACTGTAACTTAATTCCTACCCATCTCTACCCATTGCTACTCATTTTTGGGTAGATCTGATAAAAGTTGATCAACAAACTTTCTAAGTTTTTCTTGCCAGTCGGGGATAAATTTTAGCTTTTCCTTTTGTCCTTCATACCCCCTAAACGCTATTACCTCTTTATCTAGGGGACGCGAATAGCGTTTTTTCGCTCCTAGCTTGTTTCCTTTTTGGAATGGCATTGTCAAAAAACTTCAATGTCTGTTAACTTACATATAAGATACATTGAAGGGTCGAATCAATGTTATTGGGTTTTAAAACCGAGCTAAAACTAAACAACCAACAGCGCACGGCATTGATGAAACATTGCGGAGTAGCCCGTCATGCCTGGAATTGGGGATTGGCTTTAACAAAACAAATTTTAGACCACAACAAAGCCAACCCCGACTCTAAAATTAAGTTTCCTACTGCTATCGATCTGCACAAGTGGTTGGTAGCACTGGTGAAATCTGAAAACGAATGGTACTACGAATGCTCAAAAAGTACACCACAGCAAGCATTAATGGCGCTACGAGAATCCTGGAAGCGCTGTTTCAAGAAAACGGCTGGTGTCCCGAAATTCAAAAAGAAAGGTCAACGTGACTCTTTTACTTTGGAAGGCACGGTCAAGATACTTGATAGCAATAAAATCCAAGTGCCTGTGATTGGTGTTCTTAAAACTTATGAGCGATTACCACAAGTATTGATTAAGTCTTGCACTATTAGCCGACAAGCTGATAGATGGTTTGTCAGTTTTCGATTTGACGTAGAACAACAACAATTAAATAAGACAAGTGTTGTAGGTGTTGACCTCGGTGTTAAGAATCTTTGCACCCTCAGCACTGGTGAAATCATATCTGGAGCCAAATCCTACAAAAAATATGAAGCAAAACTATCCAGAATGCAATGGTTGAACCGCCATAAAATCATTGGTTCAAACAACTGGAAAAAAGCGCAGATGCAGGTTGCCAGATTGCACAGAAAGATTGCCAACATTCGCAAAGACACATTGCACAAGCTCACTACGCTGCTTGCCAAGAACCACGGCACAGTAGTGATTGAAGACCTCAATGTGTCTGGCATGATGGCTAATCATAAATTGGCTAAGGCAATTGCTGACATGGGATTCCATGAGTTCCGTAGACAGTTAACGTACAAGTGCGAACTGTATGGCTCCAAGCTTGTTGTGGCTGACCGATGGTTCCCCAGTTCTAAGACTTGTTCTAGTTGTGGAACAAAAAAAGAAACACTCACCTTAAATGAGCGAGTGTTTGAATGTGGTCACTGCGGTTTCACGATTGACCGCGATTTGAACGCAGCTATCAATCTTAGTTTGTACGCATCCGGCAGTTAGTCGGTGAGAGCCTGTGGACTGGTTGATGCCGACATCACTAGAATGAAGCAGGAATTAAACGAAACTCAAAAACATCAACTATAATTCCAGCTATCTTTGTATAGAAAAGAGTATTGTTGAGTAGTTTTGAGTAGGCTTTATATAACGGATTCTACTTATATATCTGGTGTGATGAAACTGAAGATATCAAAAATACTGAATTTCCAGAACTGATCCATAATCGCTGCCTGCGGTTAGACAGAATCAAAGCTATTTTGCCAATAAACGGACATTGGCGACGTGAAGGCTTAGATTTTCTAGAAGTGCAATTACACTTTTATCGAGGAATGGTAAAAGCTTACGAACCTAAAGCTAGATCAATCAATAAAGATATTAGCAGTGAAGTGGTTGACGGTGTGCGCCAAGTTGTAAAGCGTGTTCCGCATCCGTTTTGGTTAATTCGAGAAGTATTGCGGTATGGAGAAGATTGTGTCGTGGTGTCGCCCGAAAATGTGCGATCGCTCGTCAAAGAAAAACTCAAAACCCTTTGCCAACGTTACAATCTAGAAATTTCTTCTTAAAACTTCATTGCAACTGGAGTCAAAGGTGTCAGGTTGTTGCACCTACACCCCCTCCTCCAGCTTTCACTTTACACATCTGCTTCCTTGGTTGTACCTAAAGGAATATTCATTACCAAAGCATTACCAAACTTCGCTCAAATCCAAAATAAATCCCGGTAGCACATCTTCTCCTGATACAGTTGTGGGATTTTCTAGTACTTCCACATCCCGATCTTTCCTGTATGTCTCTACTTTCCGGCTTTTGCGGTCAATCAACCAACCCAAACTGGCTCCGTTTTCCATGTATTCCCTCATCTTTGCCCGTAATGTTTCCATACTGTCAGAAGGAGAACGCAGTTCCACAACGAAGTCTGGGCATATTGGGGCGAAACCTTCTCGCTCTTTGGGCGTGAGTGCTTCCCATGTCTCTAACTTTACCCAAGACGCATCAGGAGAACGGTCAGCACCATTTGGTAAGTGAAATCCGCTAGAAGAATTAAACGCCTTGCCCAGCTTTGTTTGACGGTTCCACAGCCAAAGCTGTCCTTCAATGTCCAAGTTACGGTTACCCGTATCGCTTCCAGTAGGGGGCATGACAATTAACTCTCCAGTCGCAGTTCTCTCTAGCCTTAAATCACGGTTGACGGCGGCAAGTTCCTTAAACTGTTCGTGGCTAACTTTGAATGTTTGGGGAATGGTGATGGTGGGGTTGACCATACGGTAACGCCTCGGTTAATTTTGGGCAGGAATTGCAGGCTATTACTTCATCTATGGTGTCATAGGTCAGTAAATAAAGTGCAAAAAAATTTGGCGTTGCATATTTGCAGGATGAATTTTGTGTTCTTGTGGGATGGGCATCCATACGTGTCAACTTAAGGTGAAAACCAGTATAGAACAAGCTTTAAGAGATTGCCTCGTTCCCAGCCTCAGGCTGGGAATGCAGCCTTGGGAGGCTCTGCCTGCCAATTGAGCGGAGCGGCAGAGCCGCTTCAAGGGCATTTCCAGGTCGAACCTGGAAACGAGATTTTAGAAGGGTTTTAGCTTAAGTTGACACCAATGGCAGGATGCCTACCCCACAAGAATCATCCCTGGATTCAGCTACGCCCAAAATTTAGCCCGCGTAGGCGGGCTTTACTTGTTTAGTTTAGCCCCAGACTTCCAGTCTGTGGGCGTATATAGCGCTTCTCCTTTGGATGAAGTACAGATTTATCTGTGTCCATCTGTGGTTCTTATTTCTTGATGTATTTCACTCAACTGAGAACCGCTATATTTGTAAAACTGCAATACTCCCTTAAGCAATCAACAACCTAGCCTTATCCGCTTGCTCTTGCACACTTTCCTTCAGCCACTCACTGATAGATTTACCCAGTTTGACACCTATTGTTGGATCTTGAGTTAAAGTTTGTTGAATTTTTTGCTGCAACTCTGGTTTCTTCTGATACGCTAGTTCGTCAATTTTCTGATCAGGCACCAGTTTGCGTATCCAGCCGGGTATATCTGTTTCCTTAACTAAGGACTCACCTACAAAATAAGCTAATATCCCAACAATCGGTGCAATGATTCCAGTAAAAAGTAGGATATGGAAGATTCCTGCTAAAACAACGCCTACGATTAAAGCAACAACGTGTCCAACAAATATAGAAAGCCCGGTTAAATCATCAAATGATATGGAAGTGGGAACTTTTTCTGTGTGGTCGCCCAAATCGATTGTTTTGCTGCTAAATGTTTCTAGTGGTAAACCATACTTCCTACAGATTGAATCTGTTTTTTCCCTCACCTCGTTCTGAACTTTTGACAACCACTCAACTAAACAGGTCGTCATTTTGTTATTGGCATCACTTCCTGTTAGCCAAGCTTTGGCTTTTTGCTCTATTTCCGTCTCAAGAGATGAGAGCGTTATGATATCCCTCTTCCGCCAAGATTGGACGCTTGGCTTTATGACCTCATCTACCAAACCATTTGCCAGTTCCTCTGCTAATTTTTCCAAGAATACGGGTATGTAATTTCCCACAATACCTGTCAGTTCTTGGTCAAGGAATTGAGTAATTTCTTCGATAAATCCTTCTGTGCGAATGTAAACCCGTCCCCAACGTGCCAGTCCTCTGGCAATAGAAAGCTCAGGTTCTCCATCTCGCTTGCAAGGCAAATCAGGAAAGACTTCTTGGCATAGTTCCAGAACAAATCCCATTTTGGAAGCACTGCCTGTAAGGAGGATGACGCTGGGTTGAATGCCTATGTGTTCCAACTTTTGTTTGACTCCCTGCAATTCGTCGCGGAAAGCATCACGCCAACTTTTGTTGCTAAGTTCTGGTAGAGGTTGGCTGAGGATTGTGTCCATAATTTTGCCATTGACCAGAGGCAAAAACTTATATTTTCTTTGAATATCCTCAACGCCTACATTAACAATGTTTTCTTCGTAAGAATCTTGATAGTTAAAATACTCTTCTTTTGCTTTACGGCATCGGAGTTCACAGCGATTTTTGTATATTGGGTTTTGCTCAAAAATTTTTTCAAGCTGTGAAATTTCTTCTAGTTGCAGAATTTCTTCATCTCTGAGAATTTCTCCAAGTCGTAAAATGTCTTCGCGTCCCTCTCTATATTGTCTTTGACATTCCAAAGTTTTCTTGAGAATTTCTTTTTCAATGAGGGATGCACCCAAGTCGTGTCCGAAATCTATCGGGGTGTCAGACATACCCTTGACAAGGGTGTAGTCTGTGGTGGAAGAACCAATGTCGATGACCAGCACCGACTTTTGTAATTCTTCTATGGTGAATATGCCGCTTTCTTTGGCATGCATCAAAGCAGCGCGTGACTCTTTGACTACGGTTGCCTTTGGTAAGCAATCTTCAGAAAGGAGTTGTTTGTAAGTCTCAATTTCTTCTTGCCACCATCCTGATGGACAACCTATGAAAAAGTAGTTGTCATCTCCTGACTGAATTTGTTTAGTATCAATCAAATGCTGATAGATAGCATTCACAAATTCTTTAATGTTTTTTTGGTATGCCGGCTCATTAAATTTCCTGCTTTTAAAGGCAATTTCAAAGATGGTGGCATCGGGCATTTGATACGCCATTTCCCCAATGAAAATTCCTTTTTTAGGATGGTGGGCAATGGCGGTGGTTTGGCTTTTCCTGTTATTAATTAGCAGACTTTGAGGAGTTGTTTCTGGATTATCTGCTCGCACCCAAGTTAGAGCGGTTTCTCCGTGCCCTAAATCAAATCCGATAATTTTAATATTGTGATAATCATGCATTTGTAATTCTGTCTCCTAATTTTATACCATGACTCGTTCCCACGCTGTGGCTCCTGAAACCAGAGGCAAAGCCTCTCGCAAGGCATTCCCAGGTGGAACCTGGGAACGAGAGTAAGGCTGCTTGCCTACTGCAAGGCATTCCTAGTGGTCTGTTAGATTAATTTTGATTGCTTTGTAGTAAGCGCTTTAGCGCTAAAGCGCTTACTACATATGAATAATAAATATTGCCCACTTTACGATGCTGAAGACGATGGAGGTTCAACTACGCTACCTGGTAAAAGTACTTGGTCATCTTTCACAAAAGCGTGCTTTAGAGTGATGTAATCTGTGGTTTGTGGGTCGAGACTTGGTTCAAAGTAGAACATTGACCAAGGTTCCATTGCCAAATCCTGTTCTTCTGTGGGTTGATAAACTCGTGTCTCAATTCCGTAGCGTCTCAAAATCGTCGCAGCTTGTTCAATGCGCCTACGCACGGCTGTTGGGAGTTGAGTTTGTTCATCCAGTCCATCCGCCATCAAGTCTTGTAGGTACTCTAACAAGTCTAGATGATTTTCCAGACCGGGTTTGGGTGCTTTCTCTTCCGTTCCGCCGTATGCAGCAACAGTTAGGTCAATTGATTGAAAAGCTTGATAAAGATGGTCAAGTAATCTATCAATATCTACACCTACTTTCAACTCATTTTTACGAGGTTCTGACTGTGAGGCAATACTTGCGTTCTCAGACGACTGCGTTTGCTGAAATATTTTTCCAAGCAAACCTCCGGTTATTGCTCCTATTAATCCCCATGAATAACCTCCTGCCAAGGTTCCTGCTATACCGCCAGCAAGTAGGCTGCTCATAACCTCGCGGTTGTTGTCTACTTGTTGTGATAACGTCTGCTTGTAATAATCAAGCGATGTTAAAGCTTTCAGATTTTTTTCTATCTGAGTAATTGTGTTAAATGGCGCTAAAGTGTTAGAAGTTAACTCAGTTAAGGCTAGCTGGCTTTCGCTTGCCGAGTTGGTAGTGCTGTTAGATTTCTCTAGAGCATTTGGGGTTGAATCTTGCAGTTTGACTAATATCAAAATGCTCGTGTATTGATTAAGCGCCTTTAACATGACTGTAGCAAGGCGCGCCTGTGGTGGAGTCAATCCTCTAATGTAATCACCACTCAAGTCTGCAAGCTTGTTAATCTCTTCTTGGACTATCTTAACCGCTTGCTCAGTTGTTTCTACACGTTCTAATTGAGACTTGAGCTTTTCTTTTATTTCTTTGTAATGAGATACAAGCGTTTTCATAATAAA
The DNA here is from genome assembly GCF_963920835.1 of Scytonema sp. PCC 10023. NCBI lineage: Bacteria > Bacillati > Cyanobacteriota > Cyanophyceae > Nostocales > Scytonemataceae > Scytonema > Scytonema sp. PCC 10023. Next base: position 15,940 of record NZ_CAWUDP010000135.1, on the reverse strand, counting down.
TTTTAATGCATCCCATTCCTATAGTATCTCTGCTATTTTACAGGTCGATATTTATGTTTGTTGGGTTTGCACAACCCTTTTAGTAGTATTTTTAAGTATGTATTGCATATGTTAAATACAGTACATGAAGTTTCAGTTGCATTGTCAAAAGTTATTATATAATAATTATACCAATAATAACCGTAAATAGACGTAGTACGTCAAACCGCCGTTGCGGTATTGAGCGTCCCGCTTGAATTCCTAGGACGGCTCATTATGAGTGTTGCGTCTACAGAGGTTGGCAATTGCCAGTGCTAATTCGGCTGGCTCTACAGGTTTAGTAAGGTGTGTTTGAAAACCTGCTGAGATGATCTTGTTATGGTCAGTCTCTGCTGCAAATGCTGTTAGGGCGATCGCAGGTAACGTCCTTTCTGAGGTTCCCTCCAAAGCTCTCACTTGACGAATCAGCATATATCCGTCCATTTCAGGCATCGCAATATCGCTTAACAGTAAATCGGGTTGTGTTTGTGCGATCGCCTCGAGTGCCTCACTTGCCGACGCAACTGCCTTGACTTCAACCCCATACTGCTCAAGGATGAAAGCTAGTAAATTCAGCGTATCAACATTATCATCCACAACCACGATTCGCAAGCCCTTAAGATCTAAGGAATGCTCAGGTAACCGATAGTCCTTACTTGTTTGTGAAAGAGCAGTTGTGAGCAGGGGTAGCGTTACCGTAAAGGTTGCTCCCAGCCTTTCTCCTAGGCTCATGACTTGAACAGAACCACTATGGAGTTCAACAAGGTTGTGGACAATTGCTAGCCCTAGCCCCAGCCCGCCGTACGTTCTTGTCGTTGCATGATCCGCTTGTCGGAAGCGGTCAAACACATGGGGCAGAAAGTCGGAACTAATGCCTTTGCCAGTGTCAGTGACTGTAATTTGGGCAAAAGAGCCAACTTGTTCCAGGCGAATTTCTACCCGACCACCTGCAGGTGTAAACTTAACAGCATTTGTAAGTAAATTCCAAACTACCTGCTGCAAACGGTTAGGATCACCTTCCACTTTGCCTACAGCAGAAGCAAACTGCGTCTGAATTTGAATTGATTTCGCTTCAGCCGCCAGACGCACGGTTTCCACTGCTGCTTCAATCGTAGCAACCAAGTCAACCGCAGAGACATTCAAGCTGAGCTTACCGCGCAGAATCCGCGAAACATCAAGCAAATCGTCAATCAACCGCGCTTGCAATTTCGCATTGCGCTCGATGATTTCTAACGCTTGAGTCGTCTTTGCTGCATCCAATTTTCGGCTCTTGAGAAGTTGTGACCAACCTAAAATCGGATTCAACGGGGAACGCAATTCATGGGAGACAATTGCTAGAAAGTCATCTTTCATCCGGTTGGCTTTTTCAAGTTCTATTCGGGCAGCACGTTCCCGTTCCAAAGCCTGTGCCCGTTCCTCAATTGCCAACTTCTGATCGTGAATATCGGTACATGAGCCAAACCATTGCATAATTTGACCGTCTCGATCTCGCAATGGAAACGCCCGTGCTAAATGCCAGCGGTATTCTCCGTTAGAAGCACAACGAAGACGGTATTCAATATCATAGGTTTTTCCAGTCTGAAGGGAATTTTGCCAAACTTCGATGGTGTGTTGCACATCATCGGGGTGCAAAATCTTTTGCCATCCTTCGCCTTGTGTTTGCTCTAGCGCCGTTCCGGTGTATTCATACCAGCGTTGATTGAAATATTCATGGTAGCCATCTGGCTTGGTTATCCAAAACATTTGCGGCATTGTATCCGCAAGTGTCCGAAACATTAATTCATTGCGATCGCGTTCTGCTTCTGCTTGCTTACGAGCAGTCATGTCGATAACACAAGAGAACCCGTATTCTGGCGAATCCTTAAATAAGGCAGCAGCAATCAAAACAGACACACGGCTGCCATCTTTGCGGAAGAATTCTTTCTCGAATGGTGTGCAAACTCCATACTTTCTCAATTCCTCAGCTGCTTGCTGAGTTCGCTCAACCTGTTCTGGTGGAGTCATATCAAGCCAATGCAGTTTCCCCTGTCGCAAATCCTCCTGTGTATACCCAACCATTTGCAAAAAGGCGTTATTGGCTTGTGTGATATTGCCGCTCATGTGACCGAAAAACACGCCAAAAATATTAGACTCAACAATGTGCCGGAATTGAGCTTCGCTATTTTGCAGTGCGATTTCTATCTGCTTGCTATCTGTGATATCAACATTGACTCCTACCAGCCGCCAGGGTTGACCTCCATCATCATAAAGAATTCTCGCTCTCGTTTGCAGCCAGCGAATGCTACCATCCCTCCTAATAATACGAAAGTCGGCGAAAAATTCGCTCGTACCTATCGTCAGAGAATGGCTGAATTCTGCTTGTATCTTAGGTAAATCATCCGGGTGAGCCCATCTTGCCCAGTCTTCGCGAGTGCCGCCAAACTCACCAGGTTGCAAACCGTAGATGGCTTCTAACTCCTTTGACCAAAGATTAACATTGGTTTGCATATTCCAGTCGAAACTGCCCATTTTAGCTGCTGCTTGAGCTAAATCGAGCCATTCCTGCTTTTGACGCAATGCCGCTTCTATCTGCTGGCGTTCTGCTTCTGCTTGCTTGCGTTCAGTCACATCCAAAAATGCTCCGACAACTCCTCTGACAGCACCGTCCGGCTGCCGCAAGGGCACAGCTTTGCCGTAAATTGACCTTACATCATCTTCACTAAAGACAAATTCAAATTCTGCCTCAACTTCTTGCCCAGTGCGACTGGCTTGCTGCATCGCTAGTTCATCAAGTGGAATATCTTGACCATTTTTCTGGATTTTAAATGGGAAGGGATATTTTCCATTAGCAGGAGTCGCCGTCATGACGGAACCTGGTGACAAGCGCATCAATTCGTAGGCAGTTCGATTGACTGTCATGTGATGGCATTGTGGATCATGAGCAATCCAGACAGCCGCTGGAACAGTCTCCATGATAGTTTCGAGTTCTTCTGCTCGTGCTTTGGCGATCGCTTCACTTTGCCGCAATGCTTCCTCTGCAACTTTACGAGCAGTGATGTCTACGTTGACAGCCACTGCATTCACAACAGTACCTGTTTGATCTCGAATGGGCACGGTAGAATTGAGAATAGTTTTTCGCTGCCCGTCAAACGTCTCAATATCAATCTCTTCGCTAATCACCGCCTTACCTGTAGCCAAGGTACGGGCTAATGCCCACTCTTTGGCAGCAACAGGTTTGCCTGTACTTGCCCACCAGCCTTTGTATTTGTGGTATTGACTGGCATCATCCAACAGTGGTGCATCCGCACCCCAAATCGCTTTGACGGCTGGATTGATTTCTAAAAGCCGTCCCTTCGCATCAGAAATCAGGACTCCAATAGGTAAAATATCCAACACGCTACGGAGACGCTGACGTTCGAGATCACGATTTGCTTGTTCTTGTGCCAGTATTTTCTCTACTTGTTTGAGTTCTGTTCGTTCCTTAGCAGTCTGTTGCTCTGTATTTAACGAGCTCATCAATAATGCGACTGAACTGAATACGATTAACTCTAATCTGTCAGCCCTACTGGCTATAGCTAACAAGTCAAACGGCTGTGTAAAGAAGTAGTCGTTAACTAAAATAGCCAAGACTGTGGACACTAAACCAGAAGCCAGTCCCCCATACCAGCTACTAAAGACTACAGCAGCAAAGAAAAGTAGTGAAACCTCTTGCTTAAACAGTGATCCTAATAGCAAGCCCAGTAGCAGTGCTAATAAAACTGAAAAAATGGAGACACCGTAGCGCAGTACTTGGGGGCGCTGGACTTTGAGCATACTGCTGGGATTCCTTGCTATAAATTCGTTTTTAGGAGATAGCCTTTAATTTTACTCTCAGCAATAGCTTAATAACTATTTATAAAGTAAATCTTAAATAAAGATGTGTTTATGGCGTGTCACGTATGGCAGTCCTATTTCATTTGTGTTCGCTTGCGTGGCGTTAGGCGCTAGACGTGGCGTCAGCCATAGCCATACTTAGCTTCTTTTACGAACCGCAGAGGACGCAGAGCACACAGAGGAACAAGAGAGAGAATCTCATGTGCCTCCTCAAAGGAGGAGCTTACGCGCTCCGTGTAGCGTACTTGTAAGGCTGATTATTTAGGATTGCTATATCGTTGTTTTAATAAAAGCTTACATTCTAGATAAAAAGCAATTTATGTCTAGATTTCAGTATGCTTGTTTTAGCTTGATAAAGCTTGCATTTTTAGAGCCTCAGACATAGAGCCTGAGGTATAAATACTACATACTTTGCTTGTACTCATCTAACAGTTGAGGAATATAATCATACCCATCAACACCAATCACCGGAATGATTTTAGAACGATTTTGTTGCAATAAATTTCTGAAACTTTCTTCGCCTATTTCTCCCTGCAAAATTGTTAGCAATGCTGCTGTTTTCTGCCATTCATTTGAAGCAATTTGGTTTAACAAGTACATTCCCAAGCAGCCTGTGTAAATTGCTTTTTCTTGGTCTTGTAGATGATAATAAGCTTCTGCTAAATTCGCTAAATTCAAAGCTTGGAGATACAAATCGCCAGAAATTTGCGCTGCTTGGAAGCCGTCTTCCAAATATTTAATCGCTGTTTGTGGTTGTTCGATAACTAGATAAGCGATGCCTAAACTACTGACACACAGAGCTTTACTTTGAACATCACCCAATCTTTCTGATAGTGTTAAGCCTTGTTGTAAGTAGTTAATCGGCATTTCATACGTCTCGGGTTCTACTTGTTCGAGCTGCTGTGCCTGCATGACTTCGCTGTAGCCCAAGTTTACCAGAGCATTTGCTTCTCCCGTACGATCGCCTGTTTGCCGACTCAGTATTAATGCGCGCTGGCTGTAGTCAATTGCTTCAGCATACATTTTTTGGGCAACGTAAGTACGGCTGAGGTGGTTGAGATTGGCAATTTCACAAGGGCGATCGCCTGCATTGCGGGCTATCTCCAATGCTTGCTGATGAAACTCTACAGAGCGCTTATATTGTCCAAATGCTCGTTGAGAATAACCTAAAAGTGTTACAATTCGTGCTTTTTCTTGAGTACCCTCAGCTTGACGCAACGGTTCATCCAGATAATTCAGTGCATCCCGCAAATAGCTGCCAGAAAACGAAGCGAAAATTCCGCCGTACAAGGGAAAGTATGGACGCTGTGCAAAAGTTCGCAGAATCTGTAGCATCACTTGAGAACAACCAGCGCTGTACATTGGCGCACTGCTAAAACCATCTGCTAGTTGACTCCAAATCACTGCAAACGTCAAGAAAGTTGAAATTGACAACTTTGACCCTGCTTTGACGTTGTATGGTTGTTGGTCAAACCAGTTAACTAACCCTCGTTGCAAGTACTGCAAAACGATTGCCATTTCCACCCAGTCGCGGAGAGTGATACCGCGCTGCTGTTGAGCAAATTCTATTGCAGATTGCTCCATTGCCAAGGTGCGAAACAGTGCTTGAGGTAACTCAGTATTCACTTGCTTTGCCCAAGTTGCCCAAGGACCACGTTCTCCCGGTACGCCGCCAAATCCCAGTGACTCCCGGCTTTGCTCGTACATCCAGCTGATCAAGTGGTCTTGTAGTCGCACCCAAGCAGCTACACCACGGGTGATACCTTCTGATATTTGCTGCAAATCAGAATCAGGCTGAGCAAATTGCTGTAAAGATTTTGAAACTTGCTGGATTTGCTGCAAATTTAGTGCATTCTTTCGGTTAAAGTCGATAGTGCGTAAGAATGCAAAGAGACGCTGTCCTGCTTCGGCTGTAGTAATTTCTTTAATTGCAGAAGTAATGGCTTCTACGGTTTTATTTTGCTGTTGAGCGCGTTGCCATTGACTTTGAATCGTCTTTATTGCCCTAAGAGTGCGGGTTGCTTTCGCTTGCTTGAGTTCATCTTTTTCGGTGTCTACTTGTTGCTGCGTAGAACTGAGGCGATCGCTCAAAGCTAGCTCAAAAACTTCCCCTGTGTCAGCGGTCACACCTTTAAGCAACATTTGATACACTTGCTCTTGGGAACTTATCTTGCCCTTAAGTGTATTTTGGACAATTTCGTCGATTAAGGCGAGATACTTTTCACGCAATGGCAGAGAGTCAGACACTTTAGCAACCAGAAAGGGATACGTTAATTTTAATTCCTGTCTCGGTAAAGGTGCACAAGAAGATGAGGAGGATGAGGGGGATGAGGGGGATGAGGAGGATGAGGGGGATGAGAGGGAATAATAATTTTTCTTTTGCTTCCTCATCTCCCCCTGTTCAAGAACTGCTCCCTCATCTCCCCCTGCTCCCTCATCTCCCCCATCTCTGTTAAGTGCGTCCGGCGAGATTGGCAACAACGGTAGCTAACTCAGTTGGATTGACTGGTTTGGCAACATGAAGCTGAAAACCTGCGTTGAGTGCTTGTGTACGGTCTTCTGCTCTAGCATATGCTGTCAACGCCACTGCTGGAGTTCGTCCGCTTTCACCAGGAAGCGCCCTGATTTTACGAATTAAGGAGTAGCCATCTTCTTGTGGCATACCAATATCGCTGACTAAGACATCCGGTTGAAATTTTTGCAGGGTAACAAGTGCCTCACGAGCAGATGACACTGCTATGACCTGTGCTTTATGCTGTAAGAGCACTGTGGACAAAAGCTGACGGGCGTCTGGCTCATCATCTACGACTAGCACCCGCAAGCCTCCCAAGTTTGGAAGACCGTCTTGAACCTCTTGATCCCCAAGCGTAGATAAAAGCTGCTCTCTTTCACTTGTCTTTGTTGCCCCAACTTTCATAGGCAGATTGACAATAAACGTCGCCCCGTGTCCAATTCCTGGACTTTCGGCACGAACTGTACCACCGTGCAATTCTACCAAATGACGCACAATTGCTAACCCCAAACCGAGTCCGCCATGCGATCGCGTACTTGAGCTATCAGCTTGGCGGAAGCGCTCAAATACATACGGCAAAAACTCAGGAGCAATGCCTTCTCCTGTATCTCTCACCTGAAATTGCACGCGGGAATTCATGATTTCAAGTCGTACATCTACCGTTCCCCCCTTAGGTGTGAACTTAACGGCGTTGGAGAGTAAATTCCACACAATTTGTTGCAAGCGGTTGGCATCGCCCAAAATTACTCCCACACTTGGGTCTGAAAAATATTCTATACAAATTTCCTTGGCGTCAGCCGCTGGAATTACTGTATCAATTGCGACTTTTATAACAGATGTAATTTTGACCGGAAGCACATCTAGGCGGAGTTTACCAGTAATAATACGAGATACATCCAAGACATCCTCTATTAGTGTTGTTAGGGATTTCGTGTTGCGGTCAATTGTCTCCAGCGCTCGGGCAGTGGTTTCTTCATCAAATTTACGGCTCCTGAGTAGTTGTGTCCAGCCGAGCATTGCGTTGAGGGGGGTACGGAGTTCGTGGGAGAGTGTAGCTAAAAACTCATCCTTCATGCGATTTGCTGCTTGTGCTGACTCGCGGGAAGCTTGTTCTCTTGCCAACAGTTGTTCGCGTTCTTGCTCTGCTTGCTTGCGATCGCTAATGTCAATCATAAATCCACGCAGTATCTGCGGTCCATCCTCTCCCCGCACCACATTGACAATGTCATACAGCCACACGACTCTGCCATCTGCTGCTAACATTCTATATTCAAATTCGTAATTCTCCAGAGACAGCGAACACTCTATACAATGCTTGATTGCCCACTCCCGATCCTCTGGATGGATATGATCAGCCCAGAAATTGTCGGTGTACCAGTCTGACAATGGATAGCCAAGAATCTCAACTGTTTGCGGTCCTACATAAGTAAAATTGCCTGTAGTAGCGTCTGCCTCCCAAGGAATCACTCGCACCTTTTCTGCCAGTTTGCGAAACCGTTCTTCGCTGTGTTTGAGAGCTGCTTCTGAAAGCTTGCGTTCCGAGATATCACTGATTAAGGCAACAAATCCTACGACTTCTCCTTGGCTAAATTGAGGAACGTAAGAGACGTTCACATAACGGGTTACGCCATCCTGATAAAGTAAATGAGTTTCGTAGGAAACTTGCTCTCCTGTTAATACCGCTTCCACATACGGACGAATTGACTCGTAACCTGACTCGCCTACAACTTCTTTAATATGCTTGCCGTAAATTTCTGACGCGGGAATCCGATGCCATTCTTCATATCTTTTATTATTAAAGCGATAGCATTGCTCGGCATCGACATAGGAAATTAAAACTGGCACAGCATCTGTAATCAGGCGCAGTTGTTCTTCTCGTTGATGCAGTGCTTCTTCGATCCGTTTGCGTTCCCTCAAATCCAGAGAGAATACAATCATCTCCTGTTGACAGTCGTAAGGTTCCTGCAACAGTGCACCACCGATGAGAATTGGGACACGGCTACCATCTTTGTGGATGTATTCTTTTTCAAAGGGAGTGCCAACTCCCTGTTTGCTGAGTTCTTCTGCCCGTTGTGCATCCAAATGCCGATATTCCGGCGCTGTTATGGCATCCCAATGTAACTTACCTTTTGCTAGTTCTTCACGGGTATAGCCCACCATGTTGAGAAAATAGTCGTTGGCGTAGTGGACACCGCCACTAAAGTCGCCTAAGGCTACACCAAAAATATTCGACTCCACCAGTCTGCGGAACAGCTTGTCGCTCTCGCGCGTGGTATCTTGTGATATCTGGCGTTCTGTCGTGTCGTGTTGAGTTCCCCACTCTCGCACTAGAACACCATTTTCCACACTTGGGACAAGATTGTTTAACAATCCTCGCGGGAAGTCCCCCGGTTCCGTTCCTACACCGGGGGATGAGAGCGAGGGCAGAATATCTGGTAGAATACGAGTAACATTGGTTGGTTTTCCAACCACAGTCCGCGAAAACCAAGCGGCACTCACAAAAATCAAACTGCCCTGGGAAGCAGGGTGGCTGCGCGGGTTCTCCCAAAGAGGGGATAAAGGCAGAAATGTCAGAGATGCTGAGTAAGACCAATTTGTACTTGTACAAGGAGGCATCGGCAGATGAGACGCGAAGCCCCGCACGTAGCGTAGCCAAGTGCGCGGGTACTTCACAAAGTACTTATAATTACTATGCTGCTCTATCTGACTTTTCACGTCATGTGGAAAAACCAACGCGAAACCTAACCCCCCAGCCCCCTTCGGTACTAGGGTTGGGGCTAAGGTAAAAGCCTCTCTCCTTGCAGGAGACAGGTTTGGAGAGAGGTTTGACGGATCCAGTGAAAAGTGAGGCTGATCTATCTCATGGTATGCATCGATTTTATCAAAGTGCTGCTTAAGCGTGCGTAACCCTGTTAGCGAACTAATAAGAATCGCTACAGGTACGAACGTCCCTAACTGCAATATGTTATCCAGAGCAAAATTGCCTAGCAAGTACACAGGTTCTGTAAAAAAGTAGCCCATAGCCAAAGTACACAGAGCAGTAGCCAGCAACCCTGGTTGCATGCCACCATACCAGGTACTCACTGCTACAGCCGCAAAAAACAGTTGGCACAAGGTTGGCATCAGCAGTGACTGTAGCAATAGTGTTAGTATGAACGCGCCACCAACAGCCAAGGCTGCCACAGCGTAAGGCACAAGAAGAGGGCGAATTCCTTTCAAAGTGGGTTCTCCTTTGGTGCAGCACTCACAGCAACAATTGCTTGCTCTACTGCTGTAGCTTGTATCAGCAACTTTACTTTGTTAAAACTGTAATTGCAGATAATTTTAAATAGTTTTAAATTTTTTTCAAAAATACCGAAAATAAGTTTATATTTTTTTAACATATTTTCATTTTTCCTTGACCTTCATAAAACCTTGCGGTGAGTGTGGAAACGAGCGTGGCTTTGATTGCTCATGCAGCTTTTACGTTATTAATAGTTAAATGTAAGACACATCTTGCATTGTAAAAAAGCTGGGAAAAGCGAAAAATGGCTCGCACGTCCACATTAACTTTTGATCGTGGCACATTAATTTTGCATCCACCACCACGCGGCAAAGCTTGGATGGATTTTGCTACATGGGATGATAGAGTGGAAAAATTCCGCATTCCGGCTATTCATTACCGTGCTTTGGTGGAAGCAATGCAAGCGGAAAATACTGACTTTATCGATGAAGCTAAGGCGTTTTATCCTCTGGAGTTGGTTCCCAGTGTGGAAATGGAACCTTACCCGCACCAAAGTGAGGCGCTAGCAGCTTGGAAACTCGCGGGAAGACAAGGGGTGGTAGTCCTTCCCACAGCAGCGGGAAAGACGTATTTGGCGCAGATGGCGATGCAAGCCACACCACGCACGACGCTGATTGTCGTTCCAACGCTGGATTTAATGCACCAGTGGTATGCTCATTTAAAGGCGGCGTTTCCTGATACTGAGGTGGGGTTACTGGGAGGTGGTTCGCGGGATAGAACACCTGTACTCGTTGCCACTTACGACAGTGCGGCTATCCATGCGGAAAGTCTGGGGAATTTGTATGCTTTATTAATTTTTGATGAATGTCATCATTTGCCAACAGATTTTAGTCGAGTAATTGCAGAATACGCGATCGCACCCTACCGTCTGGGATTATCTGCTACACCCGAACGTACCGACGGCAAACACGCTGATTTAAATATTTTAATAGGCACAGAAGTCTATCGTAAAAGAGCTGAAGATTTAGCAGGCAAGGCGTTAGCAGAACATGAAATTGTACAACTTAAGGTGAAATTATCACAACTGGAACGGGAAAGATACACTCAGCTGATTCAAGTTCGCAACGACTTTTTGAAGGAATCAAAGATTTCTTTGGGGAGTCTTCAAGGCTGGCAAAATTTTGTGCAGATGAGTGCGCGATCGCAAGCTGGACGTAGAGCGATGTTAGCGCACCGGGAAGCGAAAGAAATCGCTTTGGGAACTGATGGAAAGATAAGAGTTCTTGCTGATATATTGGCTCAGCATTATCCGGAACGTGTTTTGATTTTTACTGCTGATAATGCTACGGTTTATCACATTTCGCAAGAGTTTCTTGTTCCGGCTATTACTCATCAAACTCCTGTGAAGGAACGTCATGAGATATTAACAAAATTTCGGGAAGGGGAGTATAAAACTCTGGTTGCTTCTCATGTTTTGAATGAGGGTGTTGATGTACCTGCGGCTTCTGTGGCTGTTATTTTATCTGGGACTGGTTCGACACGGGAGTATATTCAAAGATTGGGAAGGGTTTTAAGGAAGGGGAAGGATAATAATAAGCAGGCGATTTTATATGAGGTGGTGGCGGAGGATACGAGTGAGGAGGGGACTTCGGCGAGGAGAAGAGGTGTGGAGAGAAATGAACCGCCAAGACGCCAAGAACGCCAAGGTAAAGAGGAGAAGAAAGGGAATTTGCGGGTTGTTTATGGGAGTGGACAGGAAAAGAGCCTTAAGGCTGCTGAACAGTTAGAGATAAATTATAAGGTTCAAAAAAAGCCGCCGATAAACACGGATGAAAGTTGATAATGTTTCAATAGTTCTTTGTGTTCATCTGTGTTTATCTGCGGTTTAAAATTCCAATGTTACCAACAGAGTTACTAAGTCACAGGCAAAATGGGGAAGAGATAATCCCAAAGAGACTAAAGATTGATGATAAGAATTTGGCGATCGCTTCTGAGTTAATGAGTTGTTTTCAGAAGGTTGTGGGTGATACTCAGGGTGCGCTGGAGCGTCAGTTGTTGGAGTTGGAGGGAGATACTCCTGATTATAAAATAAAGCGGGGTTTGGCTTATATCCTCAAAAGCGCTTTTTGCACGTTTGAGGTGGTGAGTCCTTTGGAACCTCAAATGTTACGAGAAAGGGTTTTTGCTCTAGCTGCGAAGTCTCCTCCGAGTCGGGAGTTGACTGAGGTTACCTTGACAAAAATTGCTGATGAATTGAGTCATGAACTTGAGCGCGAAGTTTTGCCGAAACAAGTTCGTGATGGGTTATATGCTGATTTGTCTGAGAATAAGATTTTAACTGCTTTTGATACGCCAGATTCTAAGGAAGTTTTGCATCGATACAATTTATCTCAGGTGCAAGGGGTGTTTTATAAGGCGAGTCAGCTGATCATAAATGCTCATCGCAATGTTCCAGGGCAATATAAGCTTTTATTTCGCTATCTTAAGTTGTTTCAATTAATGTCTTATATTGAGGGCGATGCTGACCACGGATTTACAATTACGATTGATGGTCCGACGAGTTTGTTTACTCCAAGTACACGGTATGGTTTGGCGATCGCTAAGCTGATTCCGGCGTTACTTCATGTGACGAAATGGAGTCTTTCGGCGACTCTGCAAACTCGTGATTTCTACACAAATACATGGAAGACTGGGCGTTTTACTCTCAATTCTGAATGCGGGTTGGTGTCTCATTATTCAGCAGGCAAGCCATACGATAGTATGTTAGAAGAGTCATTTGCTAATAAGTGGGAGTCAATGAAAACGGATTGGGTGTTAGAGCGAGAAGTTGACCTCATTCCTATTCCTGGAAGTGTGATGATTCCCGATTTTAGATTAGTGCATCCTGATGGTCGTACGTTTTTATTAGAAATCGTTGGTTATTGGCGACCAGAATATTTACAAAAGAAGTTTTCACAGGTGCGACGTTCGGGATGCGATAACTTAATTTTGGCAATTTCTGAACGATTGAATTTGGATAAAGCAGGAGTAAAATTAAATGATGTTCCTGCAAGAATTGTTTGGTTTAAAGATAAGTTGTTGCCAAAATCAGTGTTAGCGGTGATGGAATAAAAATTCGTGAGGTCCCAACTGAATTCTTCTTGATTAACTGAAAGAACTCAGGAGTCAGAAGTCAGAATGAACTTCTGTACGACTGGGTGACTCGTCTTGGGGTTTAAATAACGACAGTTAATACGGGAGCCAGTACTGCAGGAGGGTTTCCCGACCTAGGTATCTGGCGTTGTCTACAATTGGTTGGGGTGCTACTCCGATCGAATTGATTCTGAGTTCTGCGTTCTGACAACTGAGTTCTTCTTCAATTCATCGTTTTTTCGTTTTGTTGTACCAGACATTCCAAAGCTTCTCTTGTCTTTAGCTGGGGAAATTCGGAGTAAAAATGACTCACACTAGAGAAACGTTCTGGTGTTGCAAGGATAATCACGCGATCGCCCCACTGATGTAACCAAGGTAGCAACTTCAAGGGCGCTACTGGAGTACATAACCAAACTTCAGCCGGAGAAAGTGCCTTGAGAGATGTTGCGGCTACTGCCATTGTCATACCTGTGGCAATACCATCATCAACTAAGATGAGCGTAGCACCTTCGGTATTCACCTGCGGACAGCCAGGACTCAATTGAGCTTGAAGAGACTTCGCTTGAATCGCAGCTGTATCTAATGCTGCTTCTCGCCACCCTGAATTCGGCAGATTGCGAAAAGACAGCTTGTGCTGATCCCAAAGAACATTTCCGGAAGCAGTAACCGCACCAATAGCTAACTCGGGATTTTCTGGATGGCTAATTTTTTTCGCTACCTCTATCGTCAAGGGACAGTTGAGGAGACGCGCTACTGGTGCTGCTACTGGTAATCCTCCTCTTGGCAAAGCATAGACAATTGTCTTAGGCTTTGCTACCGAGTTAGCAGTTTGCTGGGTTAAAATAGCCTGAATCGCTTGCGCCAGTTGCTCACCAGCTTGAATGCGGTTAGTAAAAAGCGGGGTGTTTCTCATGGTTGCCCCAGCATACGACAGCGTCTATGCTTCTATCATGACTGATTTTGACTCAGGTTAACCCATAATTATAGGACTTACGCAAGAACTAGTCGTGAAACTCTTATTTCTTGTGTACAAGTGCGTACGAGTGCGGTAGCCTGTGGCACGCCACTGAGCGCAAAGCGCCCCGTGAGGGATACGCATCTACGTTTTTTGATAATTTTGCCTAAGCCCTGAATTATGGATTTAGCGAAATAACGATTTCGCTACAGAAATTCACATCTGCACCCATGCGATCATCTACGGTGGGCGCTCTGCGCCATCGCTCGCTGCCAATGTGCCAAGTGCTAATCATAAATGTTCATTGTTAATACTCTCATAAATACTGGATAGTAATTTTTCAAACACAACTGCTTTAAATTCTTCACTATTCATCACTTGCATAAAGATTTTTTCGTTACCGTCCATGCGTTCGATAAATAGATTTTCAAGATGCTTTTTTAGAACCGGGGCAAAGTTTTCTTTTGTATTGACTTGAGCCGCTTGTTTGATGGAGTCATTAGCGATCGCCGTTTCGGTAATTTGCTCGAAAAAGAGTTGGTCGGCTGGGGTGAAGTTAGTACCAAAACGTTCGTTAAGGGAGTCAATAAGCTGGGATAAGGGGACTTCTTTATCTGGCTGGCGAGTTCCGACTGCGCTAGCACCTCGTAATGGTTCTGCTTTACCTTCGGTTAAATCAATTTTCCCTTCACTGATTTTTTCAAGGCGATAAAATTTTAGTTCTATATCCCCAGATAAATCAATTTTTGGAGCTTGGAGACTACGGGGTAATTTGTTTAGTAAAAAACATAGAACCGGAAAAGGCAACGAGGGATTTGATATCGCTATAGTTTTTTTCTTTAATATATTTATCAAAAGCAAGTTTGTATTTAACGGCGTGTTCACGGGAACGGGTGACAACCATTGCTTTGGCTCTACCCCCAATTTTGTGGCGGGTATGGTTGCGGAAATGTTCGACGATGATTTCTACTTTTTGGGCGATGTTGTGGGGATGAAGTTCAACGAATCGGGCGATTTGCTTGGCTGCTTGGCGACGCGGTAAGTCAGGGTCATTTTCCGAGGTGCGGACAAGTTCGTAATAGCGATCGTAGTAGGTATAATTTGCCAAAACGTCTTTAATATAGCCTTCTTCAATGGCTTGGCGCATCGTGTAGAGATGGAAGGGGGCTTCGCCGTTCTCTCCGGGTTCATCGAATACGAGTTGAGTTTTGTACTTAGGGGTGGCGGTAAAGGCGAAGTAGCTGAGGTTTGGTTGTTTGGTGCGGCTGATTTGTTCTTTTAGTAATTGTTGTTTGGCTTCATGACTGAGGTCATCTTCCTCAAGTTCATCTTCCAGGAGTTGAGCGGCGATCGCTGATTCGATACCATCTTTATTAAGGATTTTGCGGAGTTCTGTGGCGGTTTCTCCGGTTTGGGAGCCGTGGGCTTCATCAACGATGACGGCAAAGCGTTTATCTTTGGTGGTAATGTCTATGGTTTTACCTTTTTTGGCTAAAGTCTCGATGGCTTTAGTAATGAAGGGGAATTTCTGGATGGTAGAAATGATAATAGGTACACCGCCGCTGAGGGCTGTGGCGAGTTGTTGGGTGTTTTCGTCAATTTTTTGGACAACTCCGGCTTTATGTTCAAACTGATAGATAGTGTTTTGCAGTTGTTGATCCAGTACGGTGCGATCTGTGATGACGACAACGGTATGAAAGATTTTTTCGTCTTGGTTGTCGTGGAGGTTGGCTAGGCGATGGGCTAACCAAGCAATAGAGTTTGATTTTCCAGATCCGGCGGAATGCTGAATCAAATAATTATGTCCGGCTTTGTGTTGTTTGGTGTGGGCGATGAGTTTACGAACCACATCAAGTTGATGGTAGCGGGGGAAAATTAGGGTTTCTTTTTTCTGGTAATTAACGCCAGTGGCGGTGGGAATTTTGGTTTCTTTAATTTCGATGTGGAGAAAACGGGCTAAGATGTCCAAAAGGCTATCTTTTTGTAAGACTTCTAGCCAAAAGTAACTGGTGCGATATTGTTCATTATCTCCAGGGGGATTACCTGCACCGTGATTATTACCTTTGTTAAAGGGTAGGAAATGAGTACTTTCTCCAGCGAGTTTGGTGGTCATCCAGATTTCTTCGGTGTCTACGGCGAAATGGACTAAGCACCGTTGTTTAAATGCAAATAGCGGGTCTTTGGGATCTCTATCGGGTAGAGTCGATAGGAGGTATTACTCTCCGTACCTCTCTGTTAAATCTAGACG
>NZ_CAWUDP010000134.1:0-23239 GCF_963920835.1 Scytonema sp. PCC 10023 | reverse complement strand
GGGTTTTTAGCATTTTTCCATTTGTTAGGAGATGCAGGTAAAGCTTTAATTTCTGTTTTCGGTAATCTCACAAGTTGGCTAGGAACTGGGTTTTTAGCATTTTTCCATTTGTTAGGAGATGCAGGTAAAGCTTTAATTTCTGCTGGAAAAAATTTGTTTAATTGGCTTAATGATTACCCAATAATATTTGTATGTTTTGTATCTTTATCTCTGTTTATGATTGGAGTGAAATATTTCAATGAGAAACAGAAAAAGGAAGAAGAATACCAACAAGCTGTTCTGGAAATGAAACAAGAATACCAACAAGCTGTTCTGAAAATGCAACAAGAATACCAACAAGCTAGTCTGGAAATGCAACAAGAAAATCTGGAAATGCAACAAGAAAATCTGAAAAAAGATGATATAAGAAAGTCAAGAGAAAGTAGGCTAAATATCCTGATTAAGGTGATAGATACATTCAGTAATAATATGTAAACTTGTTAACAAGCTTAAATAAATAAAAACCTCACTAATTACTAGTGAGGTTTTTTGATGGGGTCTTAGTCGCTCCGGGACTAACCCTAATTCTAAAAGGGTGATCGCCTAAATGAAACGCAAAACCACCCCCTCGAACGATGGGGTGGCATTTACTGACAAGATGGAAGGGTGCTACGCTGGGATTTCTTCCCCTGTCTCAACAATACGAGCTGCTTTCATGTGTCCTTGCTCGTCATTAATTCGCTCATAGGTCAACGCTCTGCCATCACCCTTGATTTGAACGCTCTCGTTAGGATGGCTACCCAAGTAATCGATAATATCCAAGGTTGTTGCCGTCGTTGGAAGCTTGGTGATTTTCTCAGATTTGCTGATAGGGGTAACTTTGGCTCTTGGTGCGTCCGACGGTTGGTCTTTTTCCCACAACTTGACCAAATCCGTAATCTCAACTCCTTTATGACGCTTGTTGTGGTACTGTCCTAGCCCGTGCTTGTTGTTATGGTCATCAACAGTTAACTGATGTGTTTTGACCCAATCCCCTACAGCTTGCCTGTTGCATCCTGAGACAGAACTTAAGGTGACACTGCCAATGTACCAGCGGTCATTGTTGCTTGGTGCGTTGTCGTTATAGTCGGCGATCGCACGAAATGCCCGATAAATCTTTTCCTCCACTGCGCCAGCTACTTTCATGTTTCTTAGCTGGTCGTTTGGGATAGATTCCCAATCGATATCCTGCTTAGGCTCAGGCAACTTGCGGGTTGGTTCTGCTTTCTCCTGTAGTACTGTTGGCAGTTCCTCTTGTGGTTTGGTTGCGGTTACAGTTGGGCGAATCATCTCCATCATCTGCTGCATCATCTGCTCTAGCCGTGCTGTCTGTGCTTCTAGCTTGTTGATGCGGTCATCGGATGCGGTTGCTTCTACTGTAGAAGGTTCGATGATAGATGTTTGTGGTTGTTGGCTCATGATTTTCTCCAATTTCTCCTTAAGCTGTTGGTTCTCTTGGTGTACTTGAGTTAATTGTTCTTTATAACTGGTTACGACTTCTTGCAAATGAACAACTTTCTGCTGTGCCTCAATCAATTGGCGCTCGATTGAGTGACTGCGATCCGCAGATTCTAGTAAACAATGAAGAGCAGCTTGCTGTGAGGATAGTCCCTTAGTCTTTTGCAGTTCCTTAACTTTTTCTAGGTCTGATGCGAACGCCTTAACATTGCCTAATTTTTCTGTCTCCACTTCAACAAACCTCACTGGTTTAGTAACAAAATAATCGCCGTATCCGATTGATGTTCCTAACGTTTTAAGCCCTCTATCGTCTTCTTTTGCTGGCGTGTAGTGTCCTAAAATTCTAGAAGCATACAGCAATTTTGCGCCGGAGCCTCCTTTAATATCTCGCTCTGTCGCTAGCGCTGCATATGCAGCACGCAGCGCTTTAGGATTGTCCTGCTCCTCACCGTGGCGAAATGGTAAAACAGGCGTCTCCTGTCCTTTATCTCCAAAGTAAGCACGGACAACACGGCGCAACGGCTGTCCACGCCTATTGTCAAGTTCCACGTTTTGTCTGGTCACACTTTCGGGGAACTGCTCCTTAACCTGCTTTAGCAATGATTGATTGACTGGATTTTTTCTTAGTCGAGCCAAAGCTTTGATTACATAGTCAGCAGGGTACAGCGTGGGGATCTCGAACACTGGGATATCGCCGCGTTTTTTGCCTTGTCCCTCAAACATCACATGATAAGGCTTGCCCTCAATCGCAGTAAACCTGGCGCGGGCGATGATTTCATGAGGGCGTCTACCAGTCGCGGCAATCAAACCAACAGCCAACTCGTGAGCAACGTCACTAGCTAAGAGCCGCCCAGTAACTTCTAAATAACTGTCGGGGTCTATCTCTCTATTATTTTCTAGACGGTCAATCACTCGCGTAGTTTGATTCCGCTCGTTCCATTGGTCTTTGTCTAATCCGCAGAGCAATAGTACATAATGCTTTAGCTCTTGCCCTCTAACGTTGCCTTCACCGTCACACTTGGCAACAAGATCAGCGTTTTTACCCTGTTCTAGTGGTAAACTTTTGAACTTTTTATAAAAGCTGTATGCACTTAATTTAGTACCTAAAGTTTTGGTGCTATAGCTTGTGCTTGTGTTCAGCCACTCATTGAACTGATCACAATAAGGCTTAATTTCTTCAAAGCTCATGAGGTCTTTGGTTGCCTCAAAAAGCTCGTCTATCTTTGCTTGTAATGCTTTGCTCATTTCACTCCCCCTCTTGTTAACTAGTTATATCTTATCGTAACGAGTTATGTCTTGGCAATAACTAGTTACAAAAATGTAGTTAGGATGATTTCATCCTGACTACACGCGCTTATCGTCCTTGCTCTGTATCAACGAACGGCTGAGCCTGCGGAGTTGGTCGCATTGTATGCCCGATAAGTATTCCAACGCCTAGGAGCGTTATCAATCCGCCTAGAATGGCTTGTTTGGGCAAGTCAGAAAAGCTAAATCGATGTGATTCGTATCGGTTAAACGCCCAAATGACCCTAGTGTATTGCCAGGGATTCAGATCGAACCACTCCCGTGATTTTTCCAGTTTGATGTTGCAGTTTTTGAACTGGTGATGTAATGTGTCCTCTACCTCTGCCATATCTTGAACGTAAATTGCTTTGATGATTTGGAAGTCACACGGAGGCTGGTTGTCTATGAAGTTCTGCAACCGTAGTTGTGGATTCCGCGAGAGTCCGATTTTGCAACGACGAATAAGCTTGCCGGGAATTATGCCCGTTACGTTGATGGCTTCAATGAGGTAAACATAACCTGGAACGTGGTCGTCACGGTACTCGTAGCGCTTTGGAAAGCGTGACATGATAGTAGAGATTCCTTCTATGTATGGATGTGGAGTTAGATAAGACACTGGAAGCCAATAATTTTTCCAGTGTCTTCTGTTTTATTGATCGAGACAGTTCATTCCTAAAACATTTATGACATCCGGGTTTTCCAGTATTTGAAATTGCCCGTAATTAACAACATTTGTAATAAGCGATTGAAGTTTATCGCCAATAATTTTTGATGCAAAGCCTCCGCCTGTCGCAAAGACAGAACCACCACTAACCATGACTTGACTCGATTTAGTCAGGATATCCGAAATGCTAGGGTTATCAGCTATCCAATTACTAATACCATCCAATACACTCTCAGTGATATTTTCAGTTTTGTTTCCAACGCGATAAGGTACTACGTACTGACTATTTTCATCCGCTCGGCAGGCTTTGAGCGCTTCAAAAATACTGTTTAGACTTTTGGTTTCACCTCCAATATCTGTTTTATTCAAGCTAATAAAAATCTGACGAGCCAAGTCTTGCATACCCCCACCAGAAGCGACGCTTCTGTTGATTACCTTGGGTAGGTTTCGACCAATTTTATAAGTAGTTAGCGTTAGAGTACCGCCACCTAAATCTAAAATCGAAAAGCTATTAACTTCTTTACTTAAAAGCTTCCTAGCAGTTAGTGCAGCACCATAACCCTCAGAATAAATGAACTCTGAATCAAGGTTTTTAAACTCGATAGTGAACTCACGACCACGATAAGTAAAGTTCTCTATTCCTTGTAGTATTTTGACAATCTCACCCTGTTTGTTACTAGACAAGGACAGTAGTTTAATATCTATACCCAGGCGAATAGGTTTAGATTTGTAGCGGTTCCTTTTGTCTTCCAGTAATTCATCTAAGAAATCGGGGTCACTGGTTAAGACGCCTAGCAGCCAAATATCCAGCTTTTTGATTTTGTTATCCTTCTGTGCCTCTACCAATTCGCCTAAAACGGCATCACAACCGCGTCCTACGGCGTAGTTTTTATTCTTGTAACGGAAACACCCTGCCATTCCGGAAGGTAGTTCGCCCTTAACTTCTTTGTAAATGCTGTCGATGGTATTGGGATAATTGTTGAGCAAAGACTTAATACGTTTACTTCCAGCATCCAGCACCATAGAGCAATTGATCAACGGGTTCTTTGACTCACGCGGTTTCTTCTTTTTGTCACTATCTTCAGGTAATGAACTTACAAGTTCAAATTGTTGTAAGTCTTGTGTAGGCTTGGTTCCATTGTTTGAAGTCTTCATTCTCGATAATCCTTTTTTAGTTGTAGTGTGCGCGTACTACGCGTAGAAATACGGGTAATTGCAAGACTTGTCCTTCTATTGCAATTCAACTATTAGGAGAAAAGTCAGGTAGTTTGTAACAGTAACTGAAGGCAACATAAAAACTGTGTTTTTTGGCTTTTGCAATTCAACTAATAGAAAATCATGCCTTTTCGGGCTAATCGGGCTAATCGGGCTGTACCCCCTATAGGAAAAAATGACGGGCTAGCCGGACAGGTAAAATCAAGGGTTTCAAGCGTCGTGTCGGGCTGTGTCGGGCTGAAAATCGGGCTAGCCCGACACGTAGCCGGATTAGCCGGAATTCTATCTTTTTCTAATTACTGTTAGGAAATACGTCTAAATGACTAAATCCTTTATTGCAATCGTTGCACTTATATTGCTGTACGGTTCTAGTCGCCTTATCTTTACCGTTTTTCTTCCAGCTACTTGAGCCGCAGTGGGGACACTTGACTGCTGTCATCACCTCGACAAGAGATTCAATTTCTACCCAATCGGCGTTGCTAAACTCCCAAGGCTTTGATACTATCCATGACCGCCCATTGTCGATAGTCCCAATAACAGCTTTGGGTATCTCCAAAAACTTAATGACTGAACCACAAACAAGCAAGGCTAGCCTGTACTGACTCTCTGGTGGTAGTTCCTCATCTGTATTCTTGGCAGTCATCCACTCCGATATCTGTCTGTACTCCCGGTCTATGCGATTCTTGGTTTTCAAATCCCAACCTAGCTCTTTGTACTTGTTGGTAGCAGTAATGACCGCGTCACCTACAAAAAGCAAAGTACAATTCCTCATGTCATCCCACTGCCAACCATTTGCGCCTACTTGGGACGATTGACCCATTAAAACAAGTCTCATGCTGTGATGCCTAATAGCAGTCCATACCCTCTTGGCATTTTCCTTATCATCCTCGTCGTGTTGTTTGTCGAATTCGTCGAAAATCCCTAAAAGCTTCTGTTGTGGGAAAAGTGAAGCTTTTACGCTCCGGGCGTCAAACTCTCTCACGAATTCCGCAAAAGCTTTCTTGGCAGTCCGGTCATCAGTCGCAACTTTGGCAATGTCCCAATAATCCTCTTCACTTCCGTCCATTGGGTCACTTAAGCGAATCTCCCAACCATCTTCAGAATCAACATAGCTCTTGATAATGACCTTAGTAGCCAATGACTTGCCTCCACCCGTGCCACCCATAACCCTGAGTGTGGGCTTACCCCCTTCTTTGTGGTTATGGTATTTACGGATGATTGCTCCGAAGTTCTCAGCAGGTTCAAGGATGCGGTAGATGTCTTTATCACTTGGAGGTTCGACAGGTTTCTGTTTCAGTGCCACTGTGGCACTCATTAAAGCAATGTCAGCATCCCAGTTAAACGCCACAGGCTTAAGGACACGGCAATAAGTCTGTAGTGCTTCACTATGCTCATTGAGTTCCTTTGCTACAATCGCACGACTATTGCGGTCTATCTGGAAAAATAATTTGACTGTATACACATCCCCTTGGCTATGAGTACGGTCTAAGTAAATACCCGTTTGCCAGAAGTACTCAATAATTAGATTCCCAATCTGTAGTTCCCGTGATTGAGCCAATGACCACTTCAAAGGTTTCTTGAGGTCAATAATCTGCTGGTTAAGTTGGGCAATTTTGAGGTGCTGGGCGTCCAGTTGGTTAAGTAAGTCGTTCACCTGCGCCCTCATCTCTTCTAGAGAATTGTCATTCTCGCTGATGGAGTTGTACAAGTTCTCTAGCTGCTTTTTCTGAAAGTCCTCGTATTCACGGAGGACATCCTTAGCTTTGTTAATGGGGGTAAATTTCTTGCTATAATCTGCCAGCGTAGTGTATGCATCTTCCAGGGCGCGGCGCTCGTCTATGTTTAACAGGTTGCGGAATCGAACCCTGAGCGCGGCAATCTCATCATTCACTTGATGGTAGATGTCAACAGCACTGGTAAGAATTTCCGATGCTGTACCGTCTAAGTTGGTAATTTCATCCAGTAGGCTGCAATGAAACTTGTACGACGGCTCAAGCGAATTAAAAAACTGTTGTAGATTCTCGTGAATGGCTTGGTAATCTTCACGCCGTAACCTCGCTTCTACACTGTCAGAAAGCTGGTTGTATACGCTGTAGATGCGTTCACTTAAATCACTCACCAATTGCCCTTTAAATTCGCTTAGGAAAGCTTGATAGCGACTATCGTCCTCTTGGAGCTTCGCGTCTAATTCACGCCCTTTAGCCTCAAATTCAGCCTTAATCCTGCCTAAATTATCTTGCAATAGCTTAAGCGCTCTATCTTTGGCTTGTAGTTCTTCAGTGACGATTGCAAGTTGCTGGCTTCGCTGTTCTGCCAAGGCTTTGATTTCAGCCAACGATGCAACCTGTTGGTCATGCTTGCCGCTAATGTCAGCATACTTTTTCTTCATCCTCTCGGCATTCTCTCTGTATTGGTCGTTCGCTAACTGCTCATACCAACGGCTAGATAAATGATTACCAGCGGCTAAGACACCCGCGCTAAGGGCAATGTTTAGGGCGTAGGGTTTAACAGCCGTATCTGCTTTGAGCCAACTTAATACCCCACCCAGGCAAAGCAGTCCCGCAACAATAGACACTGCATTGGATGCAGATTTAAACGTGATCGACATATATTCTCCAGGATTAAAACTTCAACAATATAGTTAGGATGATTTCATCCTAACTACACGCACACTACAGGCTAGCTTTCAAGCAATCTGGCTTCGAGTTCCTCACGTTTGCGCTCATTGTCTTGGATAGACCCTTCTACCTCAAGCTTGAGTCGGTCATTTTTCGCCTGTTGAGATTGGAACTTAAGTGACCATTCCTCCTCAATGCCAGCAGTTAGATTAAGAGTGCCTTGAGTGGCAATCTGTTGCTGGATAAGCTGTTCTTCTGTTTGCTCAAGTTTGGATTGCTCAATTTGATATTTGGTGTCTGCAACCTGATTCTTGACAACCTTAGTTGCTGTCTCAATGCCAGCAGTTGCAAAGTCTACAAAATCTCCAATAAACTTACGTTGCTCCGTGGCAATTTGTACCACTTTGCGACCCTGTTTAATCTTCTCGTGACGCACCTCCAAAGCGTTGTTTTGTCTTTGGATTTTGAGCTTTTCTCGGTTAGCGTCTACTGCTTTCATCTCTGGAATATCGGCATCTGCCTTGTAAGGGTCAGTGCCTAACATCTCTTTAATGTCAATTTCCCCGACGCCATACTGTTGGGCAATCTGTACTGCTTGTTTTAGCGAATCGGTTGAGGAATTCGTCACAATTGAGCTACCGCCAGCAAAACCGCGCCGGACAGTTTTAGCAGCGGTGTTAACTGCCTTCACCCCATTACCCACAGCGTGTGCTGCATTCCCCACTGTTTGGGCTGTTTGCTGAAATCGGTCTTTCAGCCTTTCTCTTGCTCTCGCATCGGTCTGTTGTTCCGGTGTGGGGGTAGAATCCGGTGTGGATGGTGGTGTAGAAGGCGAGGTGTCTTTGGGTTTCTTGAAATGCTTGGAACCTGTCAAGGAACCCGATTGTTTTGCTCTTGGCATTGGTATAATCCTTATGTGTAGCTCTTTATGGGGCTTTGCAGAACCTAGAGGGCGATCGCTCAGATTGGTAGTCGGAGCGATCGCGCCCTCTTAAAAATTGTTGAATGATTCAAGATGTGCAAAAGATATGATTGCAGGCTCTTGGTCGCGGGTTGAGCGCTCCTTATCGTGCTGATAATCAAGAAAGTCAGACAGCACCCTACAACCATCAGAGATAGTCAAGTCATGGGATTCATTGAAGTCTCGACAGTTGCGGAGTTTATCAAGAATTTCCCAAGCGGATTCGAGTATGTCGATTTGTTGATGAGTAAGCATTAGTCATTCTCCTTGGCTTCTATAGGTTCCCACGTCACAAATTCCCCAACAGCCGTGACCGGAGGCAACAGCCTACATTCATCCGTTACAATCGCGGCTATCTGCTTGAGTCGGTCAAAGGCAGATAGACGGCGTTCTACCCTTGCTGTAGTGCGCTCTTGGAGTTGAGCGTGTGAATCCCTAATCTCTGGTACAAGCACGTCTACAAAGGGCTGTAGACGGGCTTCTAGACGGGAGATAAAGGCAGATTCAAAAGCATCAAATACAGCGTCAGCAGCTTGTGTACCTGTTAGCTCGGCTTGTTTTTCAAACAACTGTGAGATGGATGCTTGTGCTGATTGCAAGGTAGCTGTGAGGAAGTCTCTAGCACAGTATTCAGGGTCTATAGCCAATTCATCTGGTGGTTCAGTTATCGGCGGGTTTATTAGTTCAGTCTCAACCTCAGGCTCAACCGGTCCGTGTAAAACCGAGATTGGCTCGGACTCGGGAATAGCTTCTCTCTTCTTGCGTGGCATAGTAGTTACTCATTTATGGATGTAGAATGACGGCGTTGTGAAACGCCCTTAAATTCAATAAGGCAAGGGAATAGTTTCGCCAGTTTCCTGTACTCGCACTGCTTTCATGAATCCGCGCTCATCATTTACTCGCTCGTAAGTCAGTGTTTGCTCATTGCCTTGCAGTCGTACCACCATATCGGGTGACTTGCCTAAGTAATCAAAGATATCCATCATTGAGGTTGTCTTTGGGTTGAAATGCTTGATATTCATGAGTTCGTTCCTTTGGCTGTTAAGAGGGAGAATCACCCTCATGACAACCGTGGGGTTGTTGCAAGCATGGCAGTCGAGATGCTTGCGCCAAAACCACCTATGGTTTCTCGGGGGAGTTCCAATGCACTCTCAAGTTTGGTTTGTGGTTACTGCGCTCGTTTAGCGCTCACATTCACCAAGATAAATCAAATATATGTTTTCTGTACATACGAAACTTATATCGATTATTTATGTATTTTGTACATATATATAAAATCAACGTATGTTTTTCATCTGTACATAATCTTTTCGTACAGATATCGTATGTATATGTAACGTTTTTGAGGTTTAATCGAAAAAGAGATGACAGCAAAAATTGTGGGTAGACCGAAACGCACTAGACCAGTAGACCGAGTTAACTACAAACTGGACTCAGGCATTAGACAAATACTGTCGTCAATGGCTGAACGCAAAGGACGTAACGAAGGAGCGCAAATTGAGCGATTAATTTTACAAGGTGAAGCGATAGATAGACTGATATCTAAAAATGAACAATTAACAGTTTCAGGTATAGAAAAAGAAATTACCGCTATATGGAACGAAGTAGTCGGAGGAGATGCTGAGGGATGACGAACCACAATATTGAGGATGACAGAAGTATCCGTGAATTGATAACAGAATTGGCGCAACGACAAGCTGACACACAAACACAGTTAGATATGTTTCTGGAAAGCGCTAATCGAGTACTAGCCAGAAGCGCGGTTTTGGACGATGTTGTTCAAGAACTAAGGGACAGTACAGAACAACATCAACGCAATTTTGAACAACACCAGCGTAATTTTGAGGAGCATCAAAGGACTACCAATGCTGCTTTGCAAAGTCTTGAAGCGATACTTCTACAACTAATCAGAATTTTCCCCCAAACGTGAAGATTGACCGACATGGTAAAGCAAAGGTATTATCCTCCTCAGAAATCCAGCGGTTATTTACCGAGGGATTGCTTACTGCTAGGGACAAAACCCTGTGTGCTGTAATGCTCTACACCGCGTGTCGGGTCAAAGAATGCGTAACCCTGAAAATTAAGGACGTGTACGACTCAAAAAGGAGGGTAAGAACTGAATTGATTATCCGCAAAGGGAATACTAAAGGGAAACTTGCTACCCGCACCATTCCCGTGCTGGATGACTTGCGACGTTACCTAGAAGCTTACAAGCCACCACAAACTGCTGACGGTTATCTCTTCCCAGGTCGATGGGGTCGAGGTCACATTCATGAGGACTCTGCCGCTGCAATTTTTCGAGAAGCGTGTCAAAGGGTGGATATTGTTGGGGCAAGTAGCCATAGTTGCCGGAGAACCGCGCTAACTCTGATGTCTAACGCGGGAATTCCCCTTAGAGTGATTCAAGAAGTCAGCGGACACAGAAACTTAGAGCAGCTGCAAAAGTATTTGGAGGTGGAACCGTCACAGGTACGGGGAGCGATCGCGGCATTATCGATGCTTTCTCCCGTCGAAGGTGGGAGCATCGGGAAATATCGTTATCCCGATGTAAGCTCTACATCTTGCATCTTAAGAGATTCAGTAAAAGAACATTGAACGCATACATTCAATACCTGCTTGCACGACCAGACGCAACCGAACATTCAATTTACCAATTCCAGTTGCGAAAAGAAAAAAAACATCCTAATATTAAGTACGCCTCAAAAATGATACTTACGTGTACAGACGTGCATTTGTACTATTTTTGAGATATTAAAAATCCCGAAAGGGGTTCAGCCGATGTCATAACAGCAGCCAAAACGTTCCTTCGGGAAAAAAACGTTATAAAAATCTATCAGACTATCCTATCAAATTTGGCTCAAAATTGACACGTACACCTCTTTTGGGAATCACACGATAACCAAAGGAGTGCGCTGTGCCAACGTTACGGAAACTATATAAAAGCAGAAATCGCCCCAGCCAAAGGGCGATTCCAAAGGTTCAGACCGATTTTTTTGCGTCGAATACCAGTATTGTATCAGAAAAATTACAGAATAGTACACACCCTACAAAAGATTTATCACAATCCTATAATTGCGGTAAACTCGCTTCCCTAGTCGAGGAGCAACGCCTCACTGACTGCCTCGAATACCTTGAAAAGCTAGGCTACACAGGCGATTTAGCGCTTTCCATGCTGGCACTCATCCAAACAGGGGGTGCGGCATGAGTAACTTTACTCAGCTTTTTGATATCCGCAATTTCTTGGAGCAACTCGAAGAAACCAGAGAAAAAGGCAAGTACGTCTGTCCAGCGTGTGGTAAAAACAACCTTGGAATACAGTTAACAACGGGCAAGTATAAATGCTTTAGCGGATGCGAAAACAAGGATGTCCGGGAAGCGCTGAAGCCTTTGGCTGAATTTTTAAACGAACAAAAAAATAACAAAACTTCAGGTAATCGAACAATGAAAAGTCAAACCGCTGCTAAGCCAAAGATTGTTCCCGCATCTTTACCACAAGGCGAGTTAACAGTTGTTCGATTACCTGAAGTACCTGCCGACATTCCGCAACCTGCTGCACCACAAGTTGCACCCAATAAGAAAGTGCTAGCAATGCTATCTGCCCAAGGCAAAGGCTGCACTGACCAGGAACTAAAGCAAATAATCGTTACAAGTTATGACTATGGCGACTCCAAGAAAGTACTTCGATATGAAGCACCATGTCAAGCCAGCGAAAAAGGATACGAAAAAACTTTTGCAATTTGTCGCACAGATGAAACAGGACAAATCCGATGGAATAAAGGTGAGTGTTCTTGGGGAGCTTATCGGCAAGGAGAAGCTTTATCAGCCGCGCTAACTGTTGATAAGAATAAGGTGGCAGTAATCCTGTCCCATGAGGGTGAGAAGGCTACAGAAGCTGGCAGAGCAGAAAGATTAGCTGGTATCACTGCAATGGGCAGCGCTAGCGAAAAAGACTGGACACACATCTTTACTCAAATCAAATCCGGAATGGGTGAACGCCAGTTTGTCGTTGCTCATCTTTGCGACAACGATGACGCAGGAACCAAGAAATCCGAGAAGATAGCTTCGTATGCTGCAAAATGCGAAGTTCCATTTATTCCAATCAAAATAAAGGATATCTGCTCCAAAATATGTCACAAAGGAGATATCGTTGACGCTGTGGCATTGGGTATGGATGGAGATGAGTTGGCAAGATTGCTTATCGAGCAAATTGAATATGCACGACTGGATCAGCAAGGAAACTCAAATGAGTTTGATTCTGAGTTTGATGATGAAATTAATGATTTAGGTGAAAGTGCTACTCCATCCGTTGACGCGACAAATCCAGAATCTCCTTATAAATCTGTGTGCAAGCAGATGGGGTTGCCATTTGAAAATTGCGTAACTGCTACAGCTTTTGATACTTGGGTTTACCATCGTGAATTTAGTAGTGCCCAAAATTGGCGGGTAATTAACTCAGCTTTCTTTCGATGGTCGGACACTGACCAATTTTGGCAGTACCAACCGGAGACCCGCGTACTCACCCTAATTGCGGATGCTGGCGAAAAAGCATTTAAGTTGTCTGGCAATCCAAAGTACGGCTACGAAGTCAGCAAGCCATATGGAACTAACGGTCATACAGAATCAGCTTTTAAATATGTCAGGAAACGGTTGGAGCGTCCAGAGCCATTGCCAACGAATACACACCTGCTTGGGTTCCGCAACGGTACTGTTGACCTGAGAACTGGAGAACAAATGCCACACAGCAAGGAATATTTTCTTACAAATATTATTCCTTATGATTATGAGCCAAATAAATCATGTCCCGAAGTCTTTCGGCATTTCGTTACAGAATCGTTTGGTGAAGAGATGCTCGAAGTTATTCGGGCATTCACTAGTATGTTTTTAGACCCGACTGCCCCTTACGGCAGGTTCCCTCACTTAATCGGACAATCTGGTGGGGGTAAGGGGACTCTGGGACGGTTTTGGAGTAGCTTGTTTGGTGAAGACGGTTCCGGTAGTGCAGCGTTGTTCTCTGATCTCGTGTCTCCGGAAGGTCGTCACCAATACCTAACCGGGAAACGGATTTTTGGTTTCCCGGATGTCGGGGGTTATGCACAAGGAGTCAAAACATTTTACGAGCTAGTGGACAATGGTCCAATGACGGGACGTGCGTTGTTTAACCCAGTTGCGTACAGCAAACAATGGTACATGAGATTTTGGTTAGCATCTGTTGACCATCTCCAAATTGAAAACGCTGGTGATGGTTGGATACGTCGTGCTTACCCAATACCAGTAAAAAGCAGGACTGTCAAGCCCGACCCCGACTTACGATTAAAGCTAGAAGCCGCCAAAGCAGATATTATTAGTTGGGCTTTAGCTATGCCCCGCGAGGAGCGCGATCATATTCTGTTATCTCCACCAGAATCCGAACAAGCAATAAACCTAGCTCTTGACGCTGCTTTGTACGGTGATTCTACAAAAAGCTTTGTTGACTTGTGTTTGCGTCCTTCCAAGGATTCTGAATTTGTGCCGCATTATCAAATGCACAATTGGTACGTTGCTTATTGCCGCGAGCATGGATACACCCCATTGGGAATGAGCAAATTTATAAGTCACCTTAAAACCGTTTTACCTCGCAACTTCCAAGACCGCCGATGGATGCCAGTAACTAATGGCAAGAGAGAACGCATACCCGCGCATTGGAAAAATATTGCCCCATTACCGAATATTTTTGTTTCTTCAGAGCCAGGTCTAAACAATTGCGACCAGAACCCATTGTGGTTCTGTGTAAAGTCTCGGTGTGAAGAAGGAGGGTTAATGGATTTTGAAGATTTCTGGCAACCAAAAACGCCAGAACCTAGTCCTGAAGCGACTGTCCACCCTGTCCAAGACACCTTGGAGGTAAAAAATGACCCCGGACAGGCTGAAAGTCTTTCCCAGAGCGACTGTCCACCCTGTCCATCTGTCCATCCTGGAGTTTTAGATAAGAAAAATTTAAAAGAAGAAGTGAGTAGTGAGTCACTCAACAATCCAATGTCTGAGGAAGCGTCTTCCGGCAGCGGGACGGAGCGGACAGGGTGGACAGTCGCTCCAGAACTAGGTTCTAGCCTGTCCACCCCTCCAGTGGAAGTGCTTGACCAGGGTGGACAGGGTGGACAGTCGCTCCCAGACAGCGATTCGCGTCAGGATGCCTTGGAGAATGAAAAAATGAGGTCGGAAGAGCAACAGTGGTTAACTCAGGAAAGCTTGCAAGACCTAGCCGACATCTTGGAGGCTTGTGAAAATTCTCAGATGCTTGCAGAATTACGGGCAATTTACCCAAGCTATGCAATGAAGGAAGCATCTAAATTGTTGCCGACTTCTACGAAGACGAAGATTCGTGAATGGGTAAAGGAACAAAATGTGGTAGGGATGTTTTAGAGTTTAAGCTTGGAATCCAAAATATGACAGACGAAAATTTGTACGAGACCAGTAAAGAAAGTTTAATAATTGCTTCCCGGATAGAGAAAAGAGGCGAACTTGTGGTACAAAAGCATTTAATTCTGGAAGTCTGCCGTACCAAGTTCAATGATGAAAGTCCCTTTTATAACTATTTTCCCGAAAAACCTGGAGTTGTCTTAAAAGAAATTTGTGTAGACACACGCGAAGTTCTTCAGGAATTTAAGCTTTCTTTGGCAGAAGCAAAGACAATTTCAGTGTTGCTCAAACAAGCTCTAGAATAAAATACCTGCGTTTCAGCCAAAACGCTAAGATTAAAGAACTACCTTACTTTTCCGTATTTTCTTGAACATTAGACAGCATGAAGCAATTATTTATATTGCCACAGGCGCAACTAACAAACAGGCGGCTGATGCTGTCGGTGTTTCAATTTCAGCGATTGAAAAATGGCGGCGAAATGAAGACTTTCAAAAACTCTTGCAAACCGCCATTCAACAAATTTATAGCGCTGCGATTGCCGAAGTAGCCAAAGGAGCAATGGCGGCTGCTAAAGAACTACGGCGAATTGCTGTTGACCCAGATGCAAGCGATCGCGTAAAAATTTCAGCAATCAGCGTCCTTTTTTCTCAACTGGAAAAATCTAGGGAATGGGAACTAGAAGCACGACTAGAGCGAGTAGAAAGGCTATTAGATGGTACTGACTTCAGCGAAACTCAGACAGATTGAAAAGCGAGTCCAACGAAGACAAACTAAACTTGAGGGCGAAACGCTACAAATCCCTGAGTGTTGGACTGATTTTGCTCGGATGGTGAAGATTAGGTCGGGAGGGGACGTAAAACCGTTCAACCCCTACCCCTACCAAGAAGAATTGGTTCAGTTGATGTTGCAAAGGTCGGTATGCGTTGTCAAAAGTAGACAGCTTGGAATCTCCGAAACCGTTACCTGCTTTATGCTCTGGCGAGCTTGTCTCAACCCTGGGTACCTTGGCTTGGTCTTCTCAAAAACCCAAACTGATTCATCGCTGCTTGCCCGTCGCATGAAGCGAATGATTGCCAGTTTAGGGTTGAAGACCACGACAGAGAATTTAAGTGATATTGAGATTCAGGGTTATGGTCGCATTCTTTTCCGAAATTCTAAACCCGATAGTGCTAGAGGAATTGAGTCAGTAGTCGATTGTTTTCTCGACGAATTGGCTTTTCTGGAAACAGCTAAGGAAGTTTTTGACTCGGTCACGCCAGCGATGCAGATGGTAGGGGATAAAGCGCGTGTATTTGCTGTTTCCACTCCCAACGGTCGAGCAGGCTTCTACTGGGATTTATTAAACAATGGTAATGGTGGAAGAGATATCGAATTGATTTGCAACCAAGCGTCAAAAGGTGAAAGCAAACCGTTTCAGTACTGGGTGGATGATGGGGGATGGGGTAAGGTACTGATTCATTGGCGATCGCATCCCATATACGGCAGTAATCCCAATTTCTTAGAGGAGATCCATCAAAAGCAAAAGCTGTCTTGGGCAACTATTCAGCAAGAGTACAATTTGAGCTTTACTGAAGCGGAAACAGCAGTATTTAGTGCTGAGATTGTTCGGGAGTGTGCAACCGGAAGGCTAGAAAATGAGATAGATAATGATGCTGATTACTACATTGGAATCGATACCAGCACAACAGGAAGTGATTATTGTGTGGCTGTTGTATTGAAGGTCAAAAACGGTCAGTATTCATTAGTAACTTTTTATCGAAAACGTCAACAAACGTCCGAATTTCACCTGTTTGAAATTGGCAAGCTAATTGACAAGTACGAGCCAAAAACGGTTGGTATTGAAACAACTGGCGGCGTGGGAACCCTTTATCTGGAGCAGCTAACTAAACAGCATAAAAATATTAATTTTCAAGCAATAAGAACATCAGGCGACTCAAAGCCAGCTATGGTAAGCACTCTCCAATTGGCATTAGAATCAAGAAAGCTAAGGTTTCCGGTTGATAGCCCACTAACGGAGGAGTTACTTAATTTTCGACGTTCTGGAAAGAAGCTAGAGGCTGCTAATGGAAAGCACGATGACTGCGTAATGGCTACCACGTTTGCATTGACTGTATCTCCAATCAATGAAAAGGAATCAATATGGAATATTATTTGAATGAGCGATTTCCCTACCAACGTAACAAGGCGATCGCGTGTTACTACACTTATGAAGATACCTGTATATTGAAAGGTAAAGTTGATGATGAACGGAAGTTAATTGTTTATGATGAACTTTGGTTTGGTAAGGACTCGACTAAAGAGCAAATAGCACAGAGTTTAAAATCTTATAGTGACCCTTGGATTAATAAAAATGATTACTTCGCTCAAGTAGTAGGGTATTGCTACTACTTAAACTTCAGAGATGAGGACGACATCGCGATGTTAACAGATGAATTTCAAGAACTACACGACAATGACAGGTTTCTCTATGAAGGAGAAAGAACTGGTACAAAACACCGAGATAAATGCTTGCAAATATTAGTGAAAGCTTTGTCTTACGCGCTCAATTCACGTTCAATTGGTGGGGGTAGCTTGTCAGGAAAATCAGAATCCTTCAGAAATCCGTTCAAGAACTCAAGCCGTAACGGGGGATTTTTTGTTTAGCGCGATTGTATTCATCCATTGCATAATTTTCGTGACACCACCAAGAATCTTGTTATTACATTGGCAGCAACCTTAGCTCTTAAAAAGAAGAACGAAACCTACTTCTGCCTACTTCAGCAGGTTCATTCGGACAAATCAAACTAGAGCGGTTTTCCCAATACCAAGTTTCAGACTCTCGGATAACTTGATCTAGCTTTGGCCAGTTATCATAACCCACCCAAACAACTTCCCCTAATGGATCTCCTGTATTCCAATTGCATAGGTGTTTGTGATGATGATCAGGATGCCCAAGGTTAAGCATAAAAATGTCATCTTGGTTATCATACCGAAAGACATTCCCACATCCTTGAATCGATACATTGTAAGCATAAGAAACAGTCTGGACAACAGAATTGTCTCCAGACCCTTCCAAAATATTCAAATACTTGTCTACAGTTATCAAAATTTTACCTAAACACGCTATTTCTCCACTTAAGCGAATCTGAGGGATTTCGCTAAGATTGGCGTCAAGAGCTTGCCAGTTGGCAAACAAGAGGGTATCTTCCACAACAAAACCAGTATCAAGGAACTGATTCATAACGGTTTCATGAATCTCTTGATACGAAGCAAATCTATTTGGAGCGTGAACCCCCGTATTTCTGTTCAATCTGACCCCTAGTCTTTAGAAGCGTTAACCAAGTGCAAATCTCAGGAATCTTCAATGCTTGACCAGATTCTAAAGCCTGGAGCATTTCATCCGAAGACATTTTATACCGAGACTCGTACTCTTGGATCTCATCGCCTACTTGTTTTACCCAAGCCTGTCTTTGTTCAGGAGTAGGATTTGTAGCAGCTTGAAATAAAGCATCTACACGTTCCTTCCTCTGAGATTGAGACATGGAAGAAAATTCAGATAGCTTAATCGTGGTCTTATTTACTGCCATAAAGAACCACCATCCTTAACCACAAAATGTTTGTCAACTCTAGTTACAAGATACTTTAGTTAGGATGCATTTTCAGTAATCTTGTGAAAGACTTTACGCTTATGGTGTTTGCTAATTAATGGTCGCCACCCCTCAGGGCAAGGGTTTCAGCCGTCGCCACCCCTCAGTTACCCGTCGCCACGTTGGTCGCCACGTTGGTCCGTCGCCACGTTGGTCGCCACGTTAGTCCGTCGCCACGCTGGTCGCCACGTTGGTCCGTCGCCACACCTCAATTGTTGTACTACAGTTGTAGTGTATGTAGCGGCACCACGTTCAGAATGAGCTACAAGGCGGCTTACCCCTCAGAACGATGGATTGTACTATAGGCGGTATTAGAGGCTTGTTGCTGGCGAGTGTGGCGCGTTGTTTCGTTAGGCAGTTCTCGTCGCCATCATCCCTATCTACTAGTTATGGGAGTATAGCCGGAATATGAATAACCTATATATCGACATGTAATTCTAATATCTCTTATATATATCCGACGTGGCGACGGGTAGACAAAGTTGGTATTGTGGTGCTGACGGTTGGTATAGAGTCCGTAATGTACGAACGCGAAGTATTCAGTGTGTAGTGCTGTACGACAAATGCGACAAGGTGGAGGGGATGGGATGTTTTTGGAAGCGACGAGATGCGATGTTGGATGCGATCGCATGATGCAGTTACGATACGGAAAACCAGTTACAAGAATATCGTCACGGGATGGATGCACATTTGCGGAAGCGACAGGAAACTCGTTATGGAAGTCTAACTAGTTACGACGGAAGATAACGAGATGAGTAGTAACGACTGGCAGACTGAGTATTAAGAATGTTGCGACAGGCTTGACAGTAGCAGAAATCCATGCATAAAACCAGGGTCACAAAGGACGCGGACTTAACTAGTTACGATAAGGTAGTGGAGTGCAGTCAAGGAACATAACTAGTTATTGCAGACATACCAGAGTAGGCGAGGTGTTGTAGTGCGGGGTTGTAAGGATAAAGTCTGAAACCGTTACGCAGCAAGGGGTACGAACGTAACCAGTTACGCATACATGAGGATATACCTTAACCAGTTATTGCAGACATAACGAGATGGCACAACCAGTTACAATAAAACAACGCAGACATAACGAGATAGGTCATAACGTGTTTGTCCGGAAATTAGTTGGAGGTGGGCTTATGCGATCGCCGCTTCGCCCTCCAATCCACTTTCACTGCTTTTACGGCATCGCACTAATGCTTACTGTAACAGGGCTAGCGGGATTTTATTTATCTGAAGTTGTCTTCTTTAAACTTATTTATCTTTTAAGATATCTTCTCTATAAAATTTCATCATAAACTTAGTTTCTTGTTCTCTGGCTCTATCTATATCGGCATTAATTCGGGTTTTTTCTTCAGCGGTTTTATCCATCGTCAAAATAACTCGATAAGCTTCAAAAACATAGTACACATCATCACTTAATTTGGCTTCATCTTTTTCGCGTATTCTTTGACCCAAGTAGAACGTTGAAAAAGCCGATAGACTACCTAATTTAGAATAGTCATTTGACTTTTCACAATCTTCAAACACCTCGTAGACTTGTAGAAGATAATTGCCGAAATAATCTTTAAGTATTAATGTTGCTGCTATCATTTTAAATTCTTCAATTGGACTCATAAGATTTGACGCTCCTATTTATTACATTTATTTGAAGGATTTTTCGATTCTTATTTATTGTTTCAGGCTGGAAACTATGCCCTATTGTAAGATTGCCACACCTGCAAGCGCGATTATCCCTTTTTAGGCGATCGCATCCCCACCTCTGTCACCACCTCCACCATTCGACCATCGGTAGCCACCCCTCAAGTATCAAGTTGTTTGGTAGCCACGCGTCGGTAGCCACGCGTCTACAGTAATTGAAATCGGTAGCCACGCGTTGGTAGCCACGCGTCTACAGTCATTAAGTTTGGTAGCCACCCCTCAAGTATCAGGTTGCTTGGTAGCCAGGCGTCGGTAGCCAGGCGTCCTCAAAGTGTTGATATACAAGGATTGCAAATTGGTAGCCACGCGTTGGTAGCCAGGCGTCTTTTGTACTACAAGCGTAGTATCTGTAGCGGTAGCCACGCGCAGGATGAGCTACAAGGCGTCTTACCTAGCTGAATGATGGACAGTTCATCCTAGTACCCTAGAGGCGTCTTGCTGGTGCAAATAAGCGATGGTTTCTATGGGCTGTTGGCATGGGTTTCTATGGCACGGTAGCCACATATAAACATGGGAAGTTAAGGACTAGTAACTAGTAACCAGGAATAACCAATACTCTTTATATGTGGAGCCTGGCTACGGACGGGTACGTAATATACGGGTACGAAGCATTCTACTGAAAGGAAGTTAGGATGAAATCACACTAACTACATTTAAGTGGAAAGTATCGACCGCTGTAGTACAAGTAGCAAATGTAGTGAGATGAGTTAATGCGAAGTCGGGCGAAGTGGTGTGGCGATCGCACAAAGAGGCAACCAGTGATGAGCTTATAACCAGTTATGGAATAGCGTAACGGGATTGTGTAATGTTCGGAACAACGTGTAATGTTCGGAGCCGAGTAGGAGGTGTGGCGGAAATGTTCGGGGTTATACTTGGCTACGCTCGGAGGCGGTGAGGCGATCGCATAAAAGGGCGATATCTGTAACACTATGTAGTAATTGTAGTAGTAAAAAACTGATGAGGGCTTGACAATGGCAGCAACTTATGAACGAGAGTAAGGTCAAAGTGGAGGTTGTGTTAACTAGTTATGATAAAAAGGGCGATGTGTAGCCATAGGACATAACTGGTTATTACAGACATAACGACATGGGTCAGGAGGTCGCAACTAGTTATTGCAGGCATAATGAAGTAGACGGGATATCGTGATGGAATGCGAAGACGCGAAAGCTGAAATCCTTATGCAGCAAGGATTACGTATATAACTAGTTATGCAAGCATAGGAATGTGCGTAACTAGTTCAATGCAGACATAACGAGATGCCATAACTAGTTACGCAACTATGAGAACGTGACATAACTAGTTAACCCAGACATAACGAGATGCCTCAAAAAATCATAACGTGTTTGTCCGGTAATCTAGATTACCGGACAAACACGTTATGATTTTTTGAGGCATCTCGTTATGTCTGGGTTAACTAGTTATGTCACGTTCTCATAGTTGCGTAACTAGTTATGGCATCTCGTTATGTCTGCATTGAACTAGTTACGCACATTCCTATGCTTGCATAACTAGTTATATACGTAATCCTTGCTGCATAAGGATTTCAGCTTTCGCGTCTTCGCATTCCATCACGATATCCCGTCTACTTCATTATGCCTGCAATAACTAGTTGCGACCTCCTGACCCATGTCGTTATGTCTGTAATAACCAGTTATGTCCTATGGCTACACATCGCCCTTTTTATCATAACTAGTTAACACAACCTCCACTTTGACCTTACTCTCGTTCATAAGTTGCTGCCATTGTCAAGCCCTCATCAGTTTTTTACTACTACAATTACTACATAGTGTTACAGATATCGCCCTTTTATGCGATCGCCTCACCGCCTCCGAGCGTAGCCAAGTATAACCCCGAACATTTCCGCCACACCTCCTACTCGGCTCCGAACATTACACGTTGTTCCGAACATTACACAATCCCGTTACGCTATTCCATAACTGGTTATAAGCTCATCACTGGTTGCCTCTTTGTGCGATCGCCACACCACTTCGCCCGACTTCGCATTAACTCATCTCACTACATTTGCTACTTGTACTACAGCGGTCGATACTTTCCACTTAAATGTAGTTAGTGTGATTTCATCCTAACTTCCTTTCAGTAGAATGCTTCGTACCCGTATATTACGTACCCGTCCGTAGCCAGGCTCCACATATAAAGAGTATTGGTTATTCCTGGTTACTAGTTACTAGTCCTTAACTTCCCATGTTTATATGTGGCTACCGTGCCATAGAAACCCATGCCAACAGCCCATAGAAACCATCGCTTATTTGCACCAGCAAGACGCCTCTAGGGTACTAGGATGAACTGTCCATCATTCAGCTAGGTAAGACGCCTTGTAGCTCATCCTGCGCGTGGCTACCGCTACAGATACTACGCTTGTAGTACAAAAGACGCCTGGCTACCAACGCGTGGCTACCAATTTGCAATCCTTGTATATCAACACTTTGAGGACGCCTGGCTACCGACGCCTGGCTACCAAGCAACCTGATACTTGAGGGGTGGCTACCAAACTTAATGACTGTAGACGCGTGGCTACCAACGCGTGGCTACCGATTTCAATTACTGTAGACGCGTGGCTACCGACGCGTGGCTACCAAACAACTTGATACTTGAGGGGTGGCTACCGATGGTCGAATGGTGGAGGTGGTGACAGAGGTGGGGATGCGATCGCCTAAAAAGGGATAATCGCGCTTGCAGGTGTGGCAATCTTACAATAGGGCATAGTTTCCAGCCTGAAACAATAAATAAGAATCGAAAAATCCTTCAAATAAATGTAATAAATAGGAGCGTCAAATCTTATGAGTCCAATTGAAGAATTTAAAATGATAGCAGCAACATTAATACTTAAAGATTATTTCGGCAATTATCTTCTACAAGTCTACGAGGTGTTTGAAGATTGTGAAAAGTCAAATGACTATTCTAAATTAGGTAGTCTATCGGCTTTTTCAACGTTCTACTTGGGTCAAAGAATACGCGAAAAAGATGAAGCCAAATTAAGTGATGATGTGTACTATGTTTTTGAAGCTTATCGAGTTATTTTGACGATGGATAAAACCGCTGAAGAAAAAACCCGAATTAATGCCGATATAGATAGAGCCAGAGAACAAGAAACTAAGTTTATGATGAAATTTTATAGAGAAGATATCTTAAAAGATAAATAAGTTTAAAGAAGACAACTTCAGATAAATAAAATCCCGCTAGCCCTGTTACAGTAAGCATTAGTGCGATGCCGTAAAAGCAGTGAAAGTGGATTGGAGGGCGAAGCGGCGATCGCATAAGCCCACCTCCAACTAATTTCCGG